>NZ_JBWKDS010000007.1:189075-268841 GCF_056435845.1 Streptomyces sp. NPDC043867
CCCGGCGTCTCCCCATTCACTCTCCTCCGCTTCCTCCTCCTTTCCCCCCCCCCCCCCCCCCCCCCCCCCCCCCCCCCCCCCCCCCCCCCCCCCCCCCCCGCGGGGCTCACGCCTCGTCGTCGTTGACCCAGCTCATGAGCTTGCGCAGCTCCTTGCCGGTGGTCTCCAGGAGGTGGTTCTCGTCCTGGGTCTTGTACTCGTTGTACTTCTTCAGGCCGCCGTGGTACTCGTCCATCCACTGCTGGGCGAACGTGCCGTCCTGGATCTCCGTGAGGACCTTCTTCATCTCCGCCTTGGTGGCGTCGGTGATGATCCGCGGGCCGGTGATGTAGTCGCCCCACTCGGCGGTCTCGGAGACCGACCAGCGCATCTTCTCCAGGCCGCCCTCGTACATCAGGTCGACGATGAGCTTCAGCTCGTGGAGGCACTCGAAGTACGCGATCTCCGGCTGGTAGCCGGCCTCGGTCAGCGTCTCGAAGCCCGCCTTGACCAGCGCGGCCGTACCACCGCAGAGAACGGCCTGCTCACCGAACAGGTCGGTCTCGGTCTCCTCGGTGAACGTCGTCTTGATGACGCCGGCGCGGGTGCCGCCGATGCCCTTGGCGTACGAGAGCGCCAGCGCGAACGCGTCGCCGGTGGCGTCCTGCTCGACGGCCGCGATGCAGGGAACGCCGCGGCCCTCCTCGTACTGACGACGCACCAGGTGGCCCGGGCCCTTCGGGGCGACCATGCACACGTCGATGCCGGCCGGGGGCTTGATGAAGCCGAAGCGGACGTTCAGGCCGTGGCCGAAGAACAGCGCGTCGCCGTCGTTCAGGTTGTCCTTGATGGACTCCTCGTAGACCTGGGCCTGGATCGGGTCCGGGACCAGGATCATGATGACGTCGGCCTCGGCCGCCGCCTCCGACGGCGTCACCACGCGCAGGCCCTGCTCCTCGGCCTTGGCCTTGGACTTGGAGCCCTCGTGCAGACCGACGCGGACGTCGACACCCGAGTCACGGAGCGACAGCGCGTGGGCGTGGCCCTGGCTGCCGTAACCGATGACCGCGACCTTGCGGCCCTGGATGATGGACAGGTCGGCATCGTCGTCGTAGAACAGCTCGGCCACTGGGGATCTCCTTGGTGTGCTGGTGTTGCGTCCCACCGTACGGCGGGCGAGGGAGGGGAAGTCTTCGGGTCTCGGAATACGGGCGGTCGGCGGCTGCGAACCGTCCGTTTCCGGTCGTACCGGAGCCGGGGACGGGCCGTCCCCGGCGCCGGCGGTCAGGCGGACCGGTCGAGGGCGCGCAGCGACCGGTCGGTGATCGAGCGGGCGCCGCGGCCGATGGCGATCGTGCCCGACTGGACGAGCTCCTTGATGCCGAACGGCTCCAGCATCTTGAGCATGGCCTCCAGCTTGTCGCTGCCGCCGGTGGCCTCGATGGTGACGGCCTCCGGGGAGACGTCGACGGTCTTGGCGCGGAACAGCTGGACGATCTCGGTGATCTGGGAGCGCGTCTCGTTGTCGGCGCGCACCTTCACCAGAACGAGTTCCCGCTGAACGGCGGAACCCGGCTCCAGTTCGACGATCTTCAGGACGTTGACGAGCTTGTTGAGCTGCTTGGTCACCTGCTCCAGCGGCAGGTCGGCGACGCTCACCACGATCGTGATGCGGGAGATGTCGGGGTGCTCGGTGACACCGACCGCGAGCGAGTCGATGTTGAAGCCGCGACGCGAGAACAGGGCGGTGATCCGGGCGAGGACACCCGGCTTGTTCTCGACCAGGACGGAGAGCGTGTGCTTGGACATGGGTCTCGTTCCTTTTCCTACGGCTCTCAGTCGTCTTCGTTGTCGCCGAAGTCGGGGCGGACGTCCCGGGCGGCCATGATCTCGTCGTTCGAGGTGCCGGCGGCGACCATCGGCCACACCATCGCGTCCTCGTGGACGATGAAGTCCACGACGACCGGGCGGTCGTTGACCGAGTTCGCCTCCTCGATGACCTTGTCGAGGTCGGCCGGGGACTCGCAGCGGATGGCGTAGCAGCCCATGGCCTCCGACAGCTTCACGAAGTCGGGGACGCGGGTGCCGGCGCTGGGCTCCTTGCCGCTCGCCCCGGGGCCGGAGTGCAGCACGGTGTTGGAGTACCGCTGGTTGTAGAAGAGGGTCTGCCACTGGCGGACCATCCCGAGGGCACCGTTGTTGATGATGGCGACCTTGATCGGGATGTTGTTCAGGGCGCAGGTGGTGAGTTCCTGGTTGGTCATCTGGAAGCAGCCGTCGCCGTCGATCGCCCAGACCGTCCGGTCCGGGACGCCGGCCTTGGCGCCCATCGCGGCCGGGACCGCGTAGCCCATCGTCCCGGCGCCGCCCGAGTTCAGCCAGGTCGCGGGCCGCTCGTACCGGATGTAGTGCGCGGCCCACATCTGGTGCTGGCCGACGCCCGCCGCGAAGACCGTTCCCTCGGGGGCGAGTTGGCCGATGCGCTCGATCACCTGCTGCGGCGACAGCGAGCCGTTGTCGGGCTGCTCGTAGCCCAGCGGGTACGTCTCGCGCCAGCGGTTGAGGTCCTTCCACCAGGCGGTGTAGTCGCCCTGGTGGCCGTCGCTGTGCTCCTTCTGGACGGCCTGGACCAGGTCGGCGATGACCTCGCGGGCGTCACCGACGATCGGCACGTCGGCGGCGCGGTTCTTGCCGATCTCGGCCGGGTCGATGTCGGCGTGGACGATCTTGGCGAACGGGGCGAAGCTGTCCAGCTTGCCGGTGACGCGGTCGTCGAAGCGGGCTCCGAGGGCGACGATCAGGTCGGCCTTCTGCAGCGCGGTGACGGCGGTGACCGCACCGTGCATGCCCGGCATCCCCACGTGCAGCGGGTGGCTGTCGGGGAATGCGCCGAGCGCCATCAGGGTGGTGGTGACGGGCGCTCCGGTGAGTTCGGCGAGGACCTTCAGCTCGGCGGTGGCCCGTGCCTTCAGGACGCCGCCGCCGACGTACAGGACCGGCCGCTTCGCGGCGGTGATCAGCTTGGCGGCCTCGCGGATCTGCTTGGCGTGCGGCTTGGTCACCGGGCGGTAGCCGGGCAGGTCCTGGGTGGGCGGCCAGCTGAAGGTGGTCTGTGCCTGGAGGGCGTCCTTGGCGATGTCGACGAGGACGGGACCGGGGCGGCCGGTGGAGGCGATGTGGAACGCCTCCGCGATCGTCCGCGGGATGTCCTCGGCCTTGGTCACCAGGAAGTTGTGCTTGGTGATCGGCATCGTGATGCCGACGATGTCGGCCTCCTGGAAGGCGTCCGTGCCGATCGCCTTGGAGGCGACCTGGCCGGTGATGGCGACCATCGGCACGGAGTCCATGTGGGCGTCGGCGATCGGCGTGACCAGGTTGGTGGCGCCCGGTCCGGACGTCGCCATGCAGACGCCGACCCTGCCGGTGGCCTGCGCGTAGCCGGTGGCCGCGTGACCGGCACCCTGCTCGTGACGGACGAGCACGTGCCGCACGCGCGTCGAGTCCATCAGGGGGTCGTAGGCCGGAAGGATCGCACCGCCGGGAATGCCGAATACCGTGTCGGCCCCGACCTCCTCCAGAGAACGGATGAGGGACTGCGCACCCGTGACGCGCTCGGGGGCGGACTGATGTCCTCCGGAACGGGGCCGCGGCTGCGGATGGTGGGCCCCGGTGGCCTGGTCGGTCATCGGCATTCTCTTCTCGATGCTGAGGGTTTTTGCGAGGTTTGTACGGTGTACGACAGGTGCCTGTGCAACAAAAAACCCCTCGTGCCGTGAGGCAAGCGAGGGGAGCGCGCCGGGTGCGGTCGCTGGGTGTTTCCGGATCGTCCTCCGGTGTGCCCCAGCTTCAGCCGACGCGCTTTCCAAGTACGAGAATTCGGGTGCGCATGGCATTGACCCTCCCTCCGGCACGCACCGGCTGTCAAGTGGGTGGGACGGGAGTCTCATTATGTGAACGCAGCACGGTGCCGCCCCCGAAGCCGACGGGGAGGCCGCCGCCGAACATCGCGGCGCCCTTGCCGGCGAACGCGGGCTCCACCGGGCCGTGCGGCACCGGACAGTGGCCGCGGGACAGCGCGCGGCGCAGCCGGTACTCGTCGAGGGGCCCGGAGAAGGCCATCCCCTGTCCGTGCGTGCAGCCCATCGCGCGCAGGGCGATGACCTGCTCGGGCAGATCCACCCCGTCGGCCACGGACTGCAGCCCGAGGTCGGTGGCGATGCGCAGCAGCCCGCTGGTGATCTTGTGCAGCCGCGCGGACTCGACGACCCCCTCGATCAGGCCGCGGTCGAGTTTCAGTACGTCGACGGGGAGCCGGCGCAGGGCGGTGATGGCCGCGTAGCCGCTGCCGAAGCCGTCCAGGGCGATCCGGACGCCCATGCGCCGCAAGGCGTTCAGGCGGCGCTCCAGCTCGTCCAGGGAGACCCGGGGGTCCATGTCGGACAGCTCGACGACCAGGCCGCCCGAGGCGAGGCCGTGCCGGGTGAGCAGCGCCTCGACGGAGCCGAGCGGCATCGAGCGGTCCAGCAGCCTGCGGGCGCCCATCCGGACGGCGACGGGCACGGACAGGCCGGTGGCGGCGCGCTCGGCGGCGTGCTGGACGGCCTGCTCCAGCACCCAGCGGCCGAGCTCGGAGGTGCGGTCGCTGTCCTCGGCCACGCGCAGGAACTCGGCCGGGGTGAAGAAGACGCCCTGGGAGGAGCGCCAGCGCGCCTGGGCGGCGACCGAGGTGATCCGGCCGGTCTCCAGGGAGACCACCGGCTGGTGGAGCAGCGCGAACTCGCCGTCGTGCAGGGCGGCCCGCAGCCGTGTCGCCAGTTCCGCCTTGCGGACGACGTCCTGCTGCATCTGGGGTGCGTACAGCTCGACGCGGCCCTTGCCCGCGCCCTTGGCCCGGTACATGGCGAGGTCCGCGTTGCGCAGCAGCTCGCCCGCGCCGAGGCCCGGTTCGGCGAAGGCGACGCCGATGGAGGCGGCGACCCGGACATCGTTGCCGTCGATGGCGTACGGCTGGGACAGGGTGATCCTGAGCCGGTCGGCGAGCTCCATGATGTGGCGCTCGCGCGCGGTGCGGTCGCGGGCGCCGTCACCGACGATGAGGGCCGCGAACTCGTCGCCGCCGAGGCGGGCGGCCGTGTCGCCCTGCCGTACGGAGTCCTGGAGCCTGCGGGCGGCCTGGACGAGGAGCTCGTCGCCCGCCTGGTGCCCGATGGTGTCGTTCACCGCCTTGAAGCCGTCGAGGTCGATGAAGAGGACGGCGGTGCCGCGGTCGGAGGAGCGGCGGCCGGACAGCGCCTGCTGCACGCGCCGGGTGAACAGGGCGCGGTTGGGCAGGTCGGTGAGCGGGTCGTGCTCGGCGTTGTGCTGCAACTGCGCCTGGAGCCGCACCCTTTCGGTCACGTCACGGCTGTTGAAGATGAGGCCGCCGTGGTGGCGGTTGACGGTGGACTCCACGTTGAGCCAGCCGCCGTCACCCGACTTGAAGCGGCACTCGATCCGGGCGGTGGGTTCCTCGCTGTGGCCGGCGGCCAGGAAACGGCGCACCTCGTGCAGTACGCACCCGAGGTCCTCGGGGTGGATCAGGGCGGCCAGCTCGGAGCCGACGAGCTCCTCGGCGGGCCGGCCGTAGACCCCGGCGGCGGCCGGACTCACGTACCGCAGGATGCCGTTGGGCGCGGCGATCATGATGACATCGCTGGAGCCCTGGACCAGGGAGCGGAAGTGGTTCTCCTTCTGGGCCAGTTCCTGGGTGAGCGTGATGTTGTCGAGGAGCATGATGCCCTGGCGCACCACGAGGGCGAGGACGACCGTGCCGCCGGTGATCAGCACGACGCGGTCGACGCTGTGGCCGTTCAGCACGTTGTAGAGAATGCCCAGGGTGCAGACCGCGGCGGCCAGATAGGGCGTGAGCGCGGCCAGCGAACCGGTGATGGGCCGGGTGGCCGGATACCGTCCCCGGTCGCCGCCCGGCACGGATCCCGGGAGCGGAGCGTGTCCCGGAGCGGATGCCTGCCGCGGAGCGTGTCCCGGCGGCGGAGCGTGTCCCGGCGCGGGGAGAGGGCCCTGTCGCGGTCCGTGGACGGGACCGCCGGGACGCTGCCCGGGGACGTGCTCGTGGACCACGCGCGTGTACCCCTCGACGTCCGGGTGCCCGGGGCCGCCGCCGGCCCAGGGGGCGTAGGCGAGCAGCAGGGAACCGGCGAACCAGCCCGCGTCCAGGAGCTGTCCCGAGCGGTAGCCGTTGTGCAGCAGGGGCGAGGTGAACAGGGCGTCGCACATCACCGTGAGGGCGAGCGCGCCGATGGCGGTGTTCACCGCGGACCGGTTCACCGCCGACCGCCGGAAGTGCAGCGCGAGCACCATGCTGACCAGGGCGATGTCCAGGAGCGGGTACGCGAGGGAGAGCGCGGTGTGCGGGACGCTCGGCCCGCCCGTCCTGGCCGCCTGCGCGAGCGCCAGACTCCACGACAGGGTGAGCAGCGAGCCGCCGATCAGCCACGCGTCCAGGGCCAGGCAGACCCAGCCGGCCTTGGTCACCGGCCTCTTGGCCAGCACGAGCAGACCCACGATGGCCGGCGGCGCGAAGCACAGGAAGAACAGGTCCGCGTAGCTCGGGCTGGGCACGGCGATCCCGAGCACGACCTCGTACCACCCCCAGACCAGATTGCCCAGCGCGGCCATCACGGAGGACAGCGAGAACAGCAGCCAGGCCGGCCGGAAGCGGATGCGGCGCCTGCGGGCGTACAGGAAGCAGGAGACCGCGGCGGTCCCCGCGGCGGCGCTCAGCCCGAAGTCGCCCATGACGAGGGCGGCATGGGGGGAACCCCAGCCGAACGCGGAACCGACGGCGTACGCGGCGCACACCAGGGCCAGGGCGAGCTGCGCCCGCAGGCTCGCCCCGCCGCCCGGCGCGGGACCGCGGGTCAGCAGCGCCCCGAGGAGCCGCGGCGTGCGCAGCGGCCCGTCGAACGCGGCGGGCGGCGGCGGGGAACTCACCGCGCCCACCCGGTCCGTGCCGCTCCCGGGTCCCGCCGGTCCCGGTGCGCGGGATGTGTGTGCCTCCTGCGGCCGCTGGGCCTGCGGTGCTGGTGGTGACCGCCGCGGCCGGGTCCTCGCCTGCGCGTCATCGCGAGCCGGGGTCGCCGTCGGCGGCCCCGCCGCGTCGGATCGGTGGTCCATAGGCCGTGCATCGCCCGTCGCCCCCCTCGCAGTCCTGAACGCTCATCCCCGGCGCCGAACGGTCCGCGGCGCAGCCCCTGTCGGGACGATACACCAGTCTCGTCACTCAGGGACATAGTTCCTCTACGCTCTGTAACTACCAGCGGGAATGCCGGTACGCACCGCGTCCGGGGGACTCCGGAGGGTGCCCGAAGCGGACGGGGAGTGAACGGTACGCCGTTCAAGCGCCCGTCGTGCGGACGACGTTCACCAGCGGCTCCCCGCGCGCGAAGCGGTTCAGCTGTGCGACCAGGAGCCGCTTGGCGCGCGGCAGGAACGCGGACGTGGGCCCGCCTACGTGCGGGCTGACGAGCACACCCGGCGCGTGCCACAACGGGTGCCCCGGCGGCAGCGGTTCGGGGTCCGTCACGTCGAGGGCCGCGGTGATCCGCCCCGCCTCCAGTTCGGCGAGCAGGGCCTTGGTGTCCACGACGGGGCCGCGGGCGACGTTGACGAGGAGGGCGCCGTCCTTCATGCGGGCGAGGAAGTCCGCGCCGGCCAGGCCACGGGTGCTGTCGTCGAGCGGAGTGGACAGGATGACGACGTCGGCGTCGGGCAGCAGGGCGGGCAGATCGGTGAGCGGGTGCACCGGGCCGCGCTCCGTGGTGCGGGCGGAGCGCGCGACGCGTACGACCCGCGCGAGTTCGAAGGGCGCGAGCCGGTCCTCGATCGCGGCGCCGATCGACCCGTAACCCACGATGAGGACGGACTTGTCGGCCAGCGCCGGACGGAAGCCGGAGCGCCACTCCTCCCTGTCCTGTCCCCGGACGAAGTCGGGGATGCCGCGCAGCGAGGCAAGGACGAGCGTCAGGGCGAGTTCGCCGGTGCTGGCCTCGTGCACTCCGCGCGCGTTGCACAACCGCACGCCCGGGCGCAGGTGCGCGAGGCCCGGCTCGACGTGGTCGATGCCCGCGGACAGGGTCTGGACGGCCTGCACGGACGTCATTTGGGGCAGCGGGCGCACGGAGACCTCGGCGCCCTTCATGTACGGCACCACGTAGAAGGCGCATGCGGCGGGGTCCGCGGGAAAGTCCTGGTCGCCGTTCCAGAAGCGGTAGTCGAGGCCCGCGGGGAGGCCCTCGATCTCGTCCGCGCCGAACGGAAGCCACACATCGGAAGTCATGGTCAGGAGGCTATGCGAAGGCCGTGCCCGCCCATTGGTTAGTTTGGGGTGCCAGGAGAGGGAGGGTTCGGCCACGTGGAGCGCAGGACGATCGGTGCGGCGACGCTCGATGTGGGGGCCGTGGGCCTGGGGTGCATGCCGATGAGCTGGGCGTACAGCGGTTCGCGGCAGCGGGGTGAGGAGTCGCTGCGGACCGTGCACCGGGCTCTCGACGTGGGCTCGTCGCTGCTGGACACCGCCGACATGTACGGCCCGTTCACCAACGAGCTGCTGGTGGGGCGGGTGTTGAGGGAGCGGCGCGCCGAGGCGTTCGTGTCGACCAAGGTCGGGCTGCTGGTGGGCGAGCAGCACATCGTGGCCAACGGCCGTCCCGGCTACGTGAAACGGGCCTGCGACGCCTCGCTGCGCCGGCTGCAGACGGACGTGATCGATCTCTACCAGCTGCACCGCGCGGACCCGGAGATACCGGTCGAGGAGACCTGGGGCGCGATGGCGGAGCTGGTGGCGGCGGGGAAGGTGCGCGCGCTGGGGCTGTGTGCGGTGGGCGCGCGCTCCCGCCGCCGGGCGGGTGCCCGGCTGCACGACGGGACGATCCGGCAGCTGGAGCGGGTGCAGCAGGTGTTCCCGGTGAGCGCGGTGCAGGCCGAGCTGTCGGTGTGGTCGCCGGAGGCGCTGGACGCGCTGCTGCCGTGGTGCGCGGCACGCGGGGTGGGTTTCCTCGCCGCGATGCCGCTCGGCAACGGGTTCCTGACCGGGACGCTGACACCCGGCGAGGGCTTCGAACGGGACGACCTGCGCGCCCGGCACCCCCGCTTCACGGCCGAGATGATGGCCGCCAACCAGCCGATCGTCGTCGGACTGCGCCGGATCGCCGAACGGTACGGCGCCGGGGTGACCCCCGCGCAGGTGGCCCTGGCCTGGGTCCTGGCGCAGGGCCCGCACGTGGTGCCGGTGCCCGGCGCCAAGCGGGAGCGGTGGGTGACGGAGAACGCGGGCGCGGGGGAACTGCGGCTGACGGCAGAGGATCTGGCCCGGGTGGCGCGCCTGCCGGCGGCACAGGGATCCTGGGACTGACCGGAGTTCCCCGGCATCGGCCGCGGGTGATCGGGAACCTGTGGGCCGCGAGCGGTGTATGAACAGTAGGACCGCCGCTTCGAAGGGACCTTGATCGTGCAACGTCGAGCTGTGACGGCCGTGTTGGCCATGGCCGCGCTCCTGCTGACGGCCGGCTGTTCCTCCGGCGACGGAGGAGGGCCGGACGCCACCGCGAGCGCGTCACCGGGCAGGACGAGCCACGGGACCTCGTCCTCCGGGAAGCCCCCGCAGGACACCCCGCCCGCGAAGGGCTCGGTCGAGGTGGTGCGCACGGTCACCGAGGGTCTGAAGACCCCCTGGGGCCTGGCCCCGCTGCCGGGCGGCGACCTGCTCGTCTCCTCCCGCGACGAGGGCACGGTCACCCGGGTCGACGCGAGAACGGGCAGGAAGACGGAGCTGGGCCGGGTGCCGGGAGTGGCTGCGGAGGGCGAGGGCGGACTCCTGGGCCTCGCCCTGTCCCCCGAGTACGCCTCGGACCACATGGTCTACGCGTACTTCACCACCGCGTCGGACAACCGCATCGCCCGCATGCTGTACGAGGACAGGAAGCCGGCGGGCGAGCAGCTGGGCGCGCCGGACACGGTCTTCAGAGGCATCCCCAAGGGGTTCATCCACAACGGCGGGCGGATCGCGTTCGGCCCGGACAGGATGCTGTACGCGGGCACGGGCGAGACCGGCGACAAGGGCCTGGCCCAGGACAGGAAGTCACCGGCCGGCAAGATCCTGAGGATGACGCCGGAGGGCGAGCCGGCCCCGGGCAACCCCTTCGACGGCTCCGTCGTCTACTCGTACGGCCATCGCAACGTCCAGGGCCTCGCCTGGGACGACAAGCAGCGTCTGTGGGCGTCCGAGTTCGGCCAGGACACCTGGGACGAGCTGAACCACATCGGTCCCGGTGACAACGACGGCTGGCCCGGCGCCGAGGGCCGCAGCGACGACGGCAGGTTCAAGAACCCGGTCGCCCAGTGGCACACGGACGAGGCCTCCCCCAGCGGCATCGCCCTGGCGGAGGGCTCGGTCTGGATGGCGGGCCTGCGCGGCCGGTGCCTGTGGCGGATCCCCCTGGCGGGCGTCAAGGCCTCGGCGAAGCCGCAGGCGTTCCTCAAGGGCGAGTACGGCCGGCTGCGCACGGTGGTCTCCGCGGGCGGCGACAGGCTGTGGCTGGTGACGAGCGAGACGGACGGCCGCGGGTCCCCCGGCGCCGGGGACGACAGGATCCTGGAGCTGGAGGTGAAGTAGGCGAAGGCGTCAGCCGGCGCCGGGCCGCTCGTGCGCCGGGTCGGCGCCGGCGACCCCGTCGTCCTTCGTGGCGGCCGAGGCGGCGTCCTCGGGGGAGGCCGAGACCGCCTCCTCGGGGGAGGGTCCTTCCGCGGTCGCGTCCCGCTCCGGTGTCTGCTGCGCGCGGACGACCACCTTGCCCGAGGACAGGTCTATGGGCCCGCGCCCCGGGTCGCCGTCGTTCAGGTCGACACGGGTCAGCTCCAGCCGCTTGCGTTCGTCGTTGGTGTGCTTGCGGCCCGGTGCGAACAGCTCCTCGAACATGTTGAACACGGCGCCTCCCTCGGCCCGGATCCTTACAGCGTAGGCCCCTGTCCCACCGCGTGGGTGGCCGGTGTCTCCGGGGGGAAGAGCCGCAGCCGGTGCGCCAGCGCCGCCGCCTCGCCGCGGCCGGAGACACCGAGCTTGGCGAGGATGTTGGAGACGTGGACGCTGGCCGTCTTGGGCGAGATGAACAGCCGCTCGGCGATCTGGCGGTTGCTGCGGCCCACGGCGACCAGGCGCAGCACGTCGCGCTCGCGGCTGGTCAGGCCGAGTGCTTCGACGGGGTCGGCGGCCGCCCGGGGGGTCCCGGCGGGGGCGTGGGTGAGCGTGAGACGGGCGCGCCGGGCGAGCACGGCGACGGAGTCGGCGAGGGGACGGGCGCCGAGATGGAGGGCGGCCGCCCGGGCCAGCCGCAACAGCTCCGTGGCACGGGCCCGTTCGTCGTCGCCCGCGCCGGAGGCGAGCAGCGCCTCGGCGAGCCGGTGCCGGACGCGGGCCAGGTCGTAGGGGCGCGCCAGGGGTTCTACAGCGGTGACGACGTCGGACCAGGCATGCGGGTCCGACGCTCCTTCGGCGCGGCGCAGTTCCGCGCGCACCCACTGCTCGTACGCCTGCCAGATGGGTGCCCCGGTGGCGAGGGACCGGGCGGCCCCGCGGATGCGGTCGAGGACCTCAGCGCGGCCCGGTGCCGCCTGGGGCAGGCCGCGGGCGTCGGCCTCGGCCGTGGTGCCGGCCAGCAGCAGCGGCCAGCCGTAGCGCTGGGTGCCGGGCGGGAAACCGGCGTCCAGGGCCTCGTGCAGCGCGGTGCGGGCGTCCAGGAGACGGCCCTCGCAGGCGGCGACGCCGATGGTGATGCGCAGCAGGGGCAGGGAGTTCTGGGGCATCGGGTCGTGGGTGCCGTAGAAGCCGCGGGCGGCGGCCAGGTGGCGGGCGGCCCCGGCCATGTCGCCCCGGGCGAGGGCGATGTGGGCGAGCCGGGTGGATCCGCCGCCGCGGGGCTTGGCGCTCTGGCCGGTGGTGTGCGCGTTCGTCGCGGCCTCCGTCGCCTCGTCCCAGCGGCCGAGCGAGTAGAGCGACTCGGAGAGGTTGGTCCACACCCAGGCCTCGGAGTCCAGCAGGCCCATCCGCTGGGTGAGTTGTATCCCTTCGCGGAGGATGGCGACCGACTCCTCGGAGCGGCCGACGCCCTCCAGGACGGACGGCAGGTTCACATGGCTGCGGCCCACGACATGGGTGACGCCGCGCTCGACGACCCGGTCCCTGACCTCGTACATCTCGGCGAGACCGGCCTCGACGTCACCGGCGTCGACCATCAGGCCGCCGAGGGTGAGCCGGGCGTTCAGCTCGATGTCGTCGGCGCCGACCATGCGCGCGTACTCGACGGCGCGCTGGGCGTCGGAGAGCGCGTCGGGTCCCGGTTCGTGCAGCATGGACCAGCCGGCGACCATGGCGAGGACCTCGGCGTGCACCTCCGAGGGCGGCAGACCCCGTACCAGCTCCTGCGCGGTGGCGAGTTCCTTCCAGCCGTCGCCGCGGGCCTGGCCCTGGACGAGACGGGAGCGCTGGACCCAGAACCAGGCCGCGCGCAGCGGGTCCTGCTCGTCCTCGAGGAGGCGCAGCGCCCGCTTGGTGATCTTCATGGCGCGCTCGCGCTCCCCGCACAGCCGCCCCGCGACGGCGGCCTCGGCCATCAGGTCGAGATAGCGCAGGGGCGTGGTGGCCGGGTCGCAGCCGCAGGGAGGGTACACCTCGGTGTAGTCGACGGGACGCAGTCCGGCCCGTACGGCGTCGGGGGCGACGTCCCACAGCTCCATCGCCCGCTCCAGGAGCCGCAGTTGCTCCGAGGGGGCGTGCCGGCGGCGGGCCTCGACCGAGGCGTGGAGGACGGCCGGCAGGGCCTTGGCGGCGTCATGGGCGTGGTACCAGTAGCTCGCCAGCCGGGTGGCGCGCTGGTCGGCCGGTACGAGCTCCGGGCGGGCCTCCAGGGCTTCGGCGTACCGGCGGTTGAGGCGCGAGCGCTCGCCGGGCAGCAGGTCGTCGCTGACGGCCTCGCGGACCAGGGAGTGACGGAAGCGGTAGCCGTCGCCACCGGGCGCGGGCAGCAGGATGTTGGCGCCGACGGCCGCGCGCAGCGCTTCGATCAGGTCGTCCTCGGCGAGCCGGGCCACGGCGGCGAGGAGCGGGTGCTCGACGGTGGAGCCGCCCTCGGCGACGATCCGGGCGACCCGCTGGGCGTCCTCGGGGAGCCCTTCGACGCGGACGAGCAGGAGGTCGCGGAGCGAGTCGGTGAGACCGGCGCAGCAGTCCTCGGGGGAGGCGACGGCGAGTTCCTCGACGAAGAAGGCGTTCCCGTCGGAGCGTTCGAAGATCTGGTCGACCTGGGCGGGGTCGGGTTCGTGGGCGAGGATCCCGGCGATCTGGCGGCCGACCTCGGCGCGGCTGAAGCGGCCCAGTTCGATCCGGCGGACCGTGCGGAGCCGGTCGAGCTCGGCGAGCAGGGGACGCAGGGGGTGACGCCGGTGGATGTCGTCGGCGCGGTAGGTGGCGACGACGACGAGGCGGCCGCTGCGCAGGGTGCGGAAGAGGTAGGCGAGGAGGTGCCGGGTGGAGGCGTCGGCCCAGTGCAGGTCCTCCAGGGCGAGGACGACCGTGCGGTCGGCGGCGACGCGCTCCAGAAGGCGGGCGGTGAGCTCGAAGAGGCGGGCCATGCCGTTCTCGTCGTGTCCCCGTCCGCGGGTGGCCTCGCCGAGTTCCGGCAGGAGCCTGGCCAGTTCCTCCTCCTGTCCGGCGGCCGCCGCGGCGAGTTCGCCGGGAAGCTCGCGGCGCAGGGCGCGCAGCGCGCTGGAGAAGGGGGCGAAGGGCAGTCCGTCGGCGCCGATCTCGACGCAGCCGCCGACTGCGACGACGGCTCCCTCGGCGCCGGCCGCGGTGGCGAACTCCTCGAGGAGGCGGGTCTTGCCGACACCGGCCTCGCCGCCGAGCAGCAACGCCTGGGGCTCGCCCGCGGCGGCGCGGGCGAGCGCATCGTGCAGCGCGTCCAGTTCGTCGGCTCGACCGATGAACACCGGGCTGACAGACCTGGTTTCCACAGCGCCGAGCATCGCACAGGGGTCCGACAGAGCGGCACCGGTTATCGGTGGCGTGCCCGCGGGACGCCTCTCGCGGACGGTGTCCGGCACGCCGCCGGCAGCGGCGGGAACGGCCGTCGTCCCGGCAGCCTGGCCGGCTGCCGGGACGACGGCGTTCTCCCCGTGAGGGCGGCCGACCCCCGTACGGCCGCCCCCTCCCGCCCGGACGCTCACGCGGCCCGGGCGAACCGGTGCCCGCGGGGGCGGTCGGTATGGGACCGCCCTCCGGCTTCGTGGAGTGCCGACTCCTGCGCGGCGGCGCGGCGGGCGGCGCGGCGGCCGCGGAGGGCCTCCCGCACCAGGCGGTGGTTCTCGGCCCGGCGGATCAGGTCGGCGGAACGGGTCTGGTGGATCTCGTACTCGTACATCTCGTGTCCCCTGGTGAAGAGTCGGTCTCGGCCTCGCTCTGTGCGATGACTCAACCTTCGTCTCCCAGGGGGGTCCGGCACATCGGGAGAGTTCCGCATCTTGAACGCGCGAGGGGCCTTAGACCGGCCGTGAACGGCTCACGGCGGCTCTAAGGCCCCTCAGGTGATGCGGGCTTCGCGGTGTCTCAGCTCGTGGAGGGCAGTCCGAGCAGCAGGTCGGAGTACTTGGCGACGGCGAGCAGCAGTCCGAGGACGCCGAGCGCGACGCCCGCCCAGGCGACCGACTTGATCCAGGGGGCCTGGGGCCTGCCGGGGGCGCCGAAGGCGGGCCGGGCCAGCACCACGGCGCCGACGATCAGGGCCGCCAGCGCGAAGAGGCCGCCGATCAGCGCGGTGGCCTGCCAGGCGTCCCCGTAGACCTCCTGGACCTGCTTGGCGACGCTCGCGGACGAGGAGGTCTGCAGCTGGCCGACGAGGGTCTCGCGCGCGGCGGCCACGGTGGCGACCCAGCTGCCGGTGAGCGAGACGACACCGAGTCCGGCGGAGACGACGGCGGCGGCGCCCTGGCCCACGCCGGACGCGGGCCCGGCGGCTTCCGGGGGCTCGGCGGCTTCGGGAGTCCCGGCGGCTTCCCGGTCCTCGGCCTGCGCCTCGGTCCCGTCCCGGTCCTGCTCCTCGGTCACCACCGGCACGGCGGTCTTGGTGACGTCCACGGTCTTCTCGTCGCTCTGCGCCTCGGTGCCGGTCTCGGTCCCGGCGTCGTCGGCTGTCTTGGTTCCCATGCGGGGCACGGTACGGACGGAGTCTGAGAGGTTTCTTAATGTTGTCTGTGTCCGTACATAACGATCGGCGCACGAGGTGACGCGGCCGACCCGGCCGTCCCCCGGCGCCGTCCCGTACGTCCGTCCTCACCCGGCACGTGCCGCCGTACGTCCGTCCTCACCCGGCACGTGCCGCCGTGCGTCCGTCGTCACCTGGCGGCGTCCGCCGCGTCCTGCCGCCGCTCGGCCGCCCGTGCGCCGGTCGGCGTGCGGTCGTCCGTGCGGCTCCCCGGGACGGCCGCACGGGAGACATGGGCGGCGCGGCACTCGGGCGGTTCGATGCTGATGCGCGGCAGCCGTCTGTCGAGCCAGCCCGGCAGCCACCAGTTGGCGCCGCCCAGCAGGTGCATCAGGGCGGGGACGAGCAGGGTGCGCAGGACGAAGGCGTCGAGGGCGACGGCCGCGGCGAGGGCGATGCCGAACATCGCGATGACGCGGTCGCCGCTGAGCACGAAGGCGAGGAAGACCGAGATCATGATGACGGCGGCCGAGTTGATGACACGGCTGGTCTCGGCGAGGCCGACCCGGACGGCCCGCCGGTTGTCGCCGGTCTCCAGCCACTCCTCGTACATCCGGCTGACCAGGAAGACCTGGTAGTCCATGGAGAGCCCGAAGAGGACCGAGACCATGATCACGGGCAGGAAGGGCTCGATCGGCCCGGCCCTGCCCAGTCCGAGCAGTTCGCTGCCCCAGCCCCACTGGAAGATCGCCACCACCACGCCGAAGGCCGCGGCCACGGCGGCGATGTTCATGACGGCGGCCTTCAGGGGGATGCCGAGGGACCGGAAGGCGACCAGGAGCAGGAGGCAGCCGAGTCCGATCACGACGCCCACGAACAGCGGGAGTTTGCCGACGATGACGTCCGCGAAGTCGTCGTAGCTCGCCGTCACCCCGCCGACGTGCAGATCTAGCGAGGTGCCCGTCCCGGCGCGCGGCAGCACCTCGCCCCGCAGCCGGTCGACGAGTTCGCTGGTCCGCCGGGACTGCGGCGCCGACTCCGGGACGACGGTGAGGTACGCGGTGTCGCCCGCGGAGTTGTACGTCGCCGGTGTCACCGCCGCGACGCCCTCGGTGGACCGGAGCGTGGCGTCGAGGTTGTCGAGCGCCAGCCGGTCCGCGCCGCCGCCGACGGGCGTGACGATGGTCAGCGGGCCGTTCCGGCCGGGCCCGAAGCCGTCGCCGATGAGGTCGTAGGCCTGCCGGGTGGTCGACGACGTGGGGCCGTTTCCCTGGTCGGAGGTGCCCAGGTGCAGGGAGAACGCGGGCAGCGCGAGCAGCGCCATGACGACGACGGCGAGGCCGCCGAGCAGCTTCGGCCGGCGCTCCACGAAGGCGGACCAGCGGGCGGCCAGTCCGGTCGGGATCTCCGGCTCGGGTCCGTGCTCGGACAGTCGTCGCCGCTCGCGCCGGTTCAGGGCGCGCGGGCCGATGAAGGACAGGAGGGCCGGCAGCAGGGTCACCGAGGCGGCGACGGTGAGGACCACGGTCAGGGAGGCCGCGACGGCCACTCCGTTGAGGAAACCGAGCCGCAGGATGAGCATGCCGAGCAGGGCGATGCAGACGGTGGCGCCCGCGAAGACGACCGCCCGGCCGGTGGTGGCCACGGCGTTCTGCGCGGCCTCGGCCACCGGGAGCCCGCGTCTGAGGCCCCGCCGGTGCCGGGTCACGATGAACAGCGCGTAGTCGATGCCCACCCCGAGCCCGACCAGCATGCCCAGCATGGGGGCGAAGTCGGCGACGGTCATGGCGTGCCCGAGGAGCACGATCGCGGCGTACGCGGTGCCGACGCCGACGAGCGCGGTGGCGATGGGCAGCATGGAGGCGGCGAACGAACCGAAGGCCAGGAAGAGGACCACGGCGGCGACGAGCACGCCGACGACCTCGGCGAGATGCCCGCCCGCCGGCTCGGTGGCCGCGACGGCGGTGCCGCCCAGTTCCACCTGGAGCCCGTCGGTCGCTGCGGCTCTGGCGGTGTCCACGACGGCCTGCGCCTCGGCCTTGCCGACGGTCTCGGCCCGGCCGTCGAAGGTGACCGCCGCGTACGCCGTACGTCCGTCGGCGCTGATCTGTCCGCTGTGCCGTCCCTCGTACGGGCTGACGACCGAGGCGACGCCGGGCAGGTCCGCGATCCGGTCCAGGGCGCGGGTCATCGTCTGCTCGACGTCGGCGGAGCGCACGGTGCCCGGGGTCGTGCGCCACACCACGGTGTCGCTGTCGCCGCCGAGGCCCGGGAAGCCGTCCCGCAGGAGCTGGAACGCGCGGCCGGACTCGGTGCCGGGGACCTCGTAGTCGTTCGAGTACGCGGAGCCCGTGACGGCGGCGGCCGCGGTGGTGCCGCCGAGGGCGAGAAGCCACAGCAGGACGGCGACGAGGCGGTGCCGGACACACCAGCGCGCAAGGGCTGCCACGGACGTGCTCCCTGAATGATGTACAAGTCTTTGATCGGGAACAGCCGACAATGTAACTGAACAGCCCGCAAAGAACGTATGAGCAATGTTCAGACACTCTTACAGCCGGAAAAGATCCTTTGTCCGTTTCGTGGGCTTACTCACAGGGCGGCGAGCCACCTCACAGGCCACGTCAGCGGGCTCGGTCGCTCACCGTGACGGCCGAGGACGCACCGAGGGGGACGCACCGGGATCGGCGCGTCCCCCTCGGGTCTACGGAGTTGTGGAACTCAGCCCTCGCCGACGCCCAGCTTCTCCAGGATCAGCTCCTTGACGCGGGCCGCGTCTGCCTGGCCCCGGGTGGCCTTCATGACCGCGCCGACGAGCGCGCCCGCGGCCTGGACCTTGCCGCCGCGGATCTTGTCGGCGATGCCCGGGTTGCCGGCGATGGCCTCCTCGACGGCCGCCGTCAGCGCGCCCTCGTCGGAGACGACCTTCAGACCGCGCTTGTCGACGACCTCGTCCGGGGTGCCCTCGCCGGCGAGGACGCCCTCGATGACCTGGCGGGCGAGCTTGTCGTTCAGGTCGCCGGCGGCGACCAGCTGCGCCACCCGGGCGACCTGCGCCGGGGTGATCGGGAGGTCCTCCAGGGGCCGGCCCGACTCGTTGGCGCTGCGGGCCAGTTCGCCCATCCACCACTTGCGGGCGGAGGCGGCGTCGGCACCGGCCTCGATCGTGGCGACGATCGGGTCGATCGCGCCCGCGTTGAGGATCGACTGCATGTCGTGGGCGTTCACGCCCCACTCCTCGCGCAGCCGGTTGCGGCGGGCCAGCGGCTGCTCGGGCAGCCCCGCGCGCAGTTCCTCGACCCACTCGCGGGACGGGGCGACGGGGACGAGGTCGGGCTCCGGGAAGTACCGGTAGTCCTCGGCCTCCTCCTTCACCCGGCCCGAGGTCGTGGACCCCGTGTCCTCGTGGAAGTGGCGGGTCTCCTGGATGATCGTGCCGCCGGAGGAGAGGACAGCGGCGTGGCGCTGGATCTCGTACCGGGCCGCACGCTCCACGGAGCGCAGCGAGTTGACGTTCTTCGTCTCGCTGCGCGTGCCGAACTTCTCCCGGCCGTGCGGGCGCAGCGACAGGTTGACGTCGCAGCGCATCTGGCCCATCTCCATGCGGGCCTCCGACACACCGAGCGCCTTGATGAGCTCGCGCAGCTCCGCGACGTACGCCTTGGCGACCTCGGGAGCGCGCTCGCCCGCGCCCTCGATCGGCTTGGTGACGATCTCGATGAGCGGGATGCCGGCGCGGTTGTAGTCGAGGAGCGAGTGGGAGGCGCCGTGGATGCGGCCGGTGGCACCGCCCACGTGCGTGGACTTGCCGGTGTCCTCCTCCATGTGGGCGCGCTCGATCTCCACGCGGAAGACCTCGCCGTCCTCCAGCTGGACGTCCAGATAGCCGTTGAAGGCGATCGGCTCGTCGTACTGGGAGGTCTGGAAGTTCTTCGGCATGTCCGGATAGAAGTAGTTCTTCCGGGCGAAGCGGCACCACTCGGCGATCTCGCAGTGCAGGGCGAGGCCGATCTTGATGGCGGACTCGACACCGATCGCGTTCACCACGGGCAGCGCGCCGGGCATGCCGAGGCAGGTCGGGCAGGTCTGCGCGTTGGGCTCGGCGCCCAGCGTGGTGGAACAGCCGCAGAACATCTTCGTCTTGGTGCCGAGTTCGACATGGACTTCGAGGCCCATGACGGGGTCGTACGACGCCAGCGCGTCCTCGTACGACACCAGGTCGGTCGTGGTGGTCACGGTGAAAACTTCCCTCTCAGCCCAGCAGGACGTCGTCGTCGCCCAGGCGCTTGAGCTCCCGGTAGAGGATGGCGAGGCCGGTGACGATGGCGGCGGCGGACACGGCCGCGTCGATCAGCCGCAGGGTGTCGCTCTCGAGCCGGGCCTTTTTGGCCTGCTTGGCGACACTCAGGGCGCCGAACGCGGTGGTCGCGATGGACAGGTACGTGCCGGACTTGGACTTCTTGAAGCCCTTGGCCTTGGTCAGTGCGGTCACAGCGACGGAGCCTCCTCGATCAGTGGGTGCCCCCACCTTTCCACGAAGGCGGCCTCGACGGCGGCGCCGACCTTGTACAGCCTGTCGTCCTTCATCGCGGGGGCGATGATCTGCAGGCCGACCGGGAGGTTGTCCTCCGGCGCGAGACCGCAGGGCAGGGACATGGCCGCGTTGCCCGCCAGGTTGGTCGGGATGGTGCACAGGTCCGCGAGGTACATCGCCATCGGGTCGTCGGCGCGCTCGCCGATCGGGAAGGCGGTGGTGGGCGTGGTCGGCGAGACGATCACGTCGACCTGCTCGAACGCCTTCTCGAAGTCGCGCGTGATGAGCGTGCGGACCTTCTGGGCGCTGCCGTAGTAGGCGTCGTAGTAGCCGCTGGACAGCGCGTACGTGCCGAGCATGATGCGGCGCTTGACCTCGTCGCCGAAGCCCGCCTCACGGGTGACGGCGGTGACGTCCTCGGCCGAGCGGGTGCCGTCGTCACCGACGCGCAGGCCGTAGCGCAGGCCGTCGAAGCGCGCGAGGTTCGAGGAGCACTCGGAGGGCGCGATCAGGTAGTACGCCGACAGGGCGAGGTCGAAGGACGGGCAGTCCAGCTCGACGATCTCGGCGCCGAGCTCCTTCAGCAGGGCGACCGACTCGGTGAACCGCTGGACGACACCGGCCTGGTAGCCCTCGCCGGAGAACTGCCTGACGACACCGACACGCATGCCGGCCACGCTGCCGTTGCGGGCGGCCTCGACGACCGGCGGGACCGGCGCGTCGATGGAGGTGGAGTCGAGCGGGTCGTGCCCGGCGATGACCTCGTGCAGCAGGGCCGCGTCCAGGACCGTACGGGCGCAGGGGCCGCCCTGGTCGAGGGAGCTGGAGAAGGCGACCATGCCGTAGCGCGAGACGCCGCCGTACGTCGGCTTGACGCCGACGGTGCCGGTGACGGCCGCAGGCTGGCGGATCGAGCCGCCCGTGTCCGTGCCGATGGCCAGCGGCGCCTGGAAGGAGGCGAGCGCCGCGGACGAACCGCCGCCGGAGCCGCCCGGGATGCGGGTGAGGTCCCACGGGTTGCCGGTCGGGCCGTACGCGCTGTTCTCGGTGGAGGACCCCATGGCGAACTCGTCCATGTTGGTCTTGCCGAGGATGACGACGTCGGCGTCCTTCAGCCGCTTGGTGACGGTCGCGTCGTACGGCGGGATCCAGCCCTCGAGCATCTTGGAGCCGACCGTGGTCGGGACGCCCTCGGTGGTGAAGATGTCCTTGAGCGCGAGGGGCACGCCGGCGAGGGGGCCGAGCCGCTCGCCCCGCTCCCGCTTGGCGTCGACGGCGCGGGCCTGGGCCAGCGCGCCCTCGCGGTCGATGTGCAGGAAGGCGTGGACCTTCTCGTCGACCGCGCCGATGCGGGCGAGGTGGGCCTCGGTGACCTCGACGGCGGTGAGCTCACCGGCGGCGATCCTGCCGGCGATCTCCGCGGCGGTCAGCCTGATGATGTTGACGTTGGTGTCCGTCATGGTGATTAGTCCTCCCCCAGGATCTGCGGCACCTTGAAACGCCGCTGCTCCTGGGCCGGGGCGCCGGAGAGCGCCTGCTCGGGGGTGAGCGACGGACGGACCTCGTCCGCACGCATGACGTTCGTCAGCGGCAGCGGGTGAGAGGTCGGCGGTACGTCTTGGTCGGCGACCTCGCTGACGCGGGCGACCGCGCCGATGATGTCGTCGAGCTGGCCTGCGAAGTGGTCGAGCTCTTCGCCCTTCAGCTCCAGACGCGCCAGCCGTGCGAGGTGGGCGACCTCCTCGCGCGTGATGCCAGGCATGCAGATCCTCTGGGGTGAGTGAGTGTGGTGTGGCCCCAATCCTATGGCGCCGGTACGGGTGCCCGCGCACGGGTTTCCCCGGGACCCCGGCAGGGACACGGAGGCGGCACGGACGCAGGCCACCGACGACGGACGGACGCCGACGGCGAGCAGGCCCCCCGAGAGAGCCCGACCTGTCGGGAGACGGTCAGGGGCGGCGCGCGGGACAAGACCACTCACGAACGGACGGACGCCGACGGCGATGAGGCCCCACGAGAGAGCCCGACCTGTCGGGAGACGGTCACGGGCGGCGCGCGGGACAAGACCACTCACGAACGAACGGACGCCGACGGCGATGAGGCCCCACGAGAGAGCCCAGCCTGCCGGAAGTCGGTCACGGGCGGCGCGCGGGACAAGACCACTCACGAACGGACGGACGCCGACGGCGATGAGGCCCCACGAGAGAGCCCGACCTGTCGGGAGACGGTCACGGGCGGCGCGCGGGACAGGACCACTCACGAACGGACGGACGCCGACGGCGATGAGGCCCCACGAGAGAGCCCAGCCTGCCGGAAGTCGGTCACGGGCGGCGCGCGGGACAAGACCACTCACGAACGGACGGACGCCGACGGCGATGAGGCCCCACGAGAGAGCCCGACCTGTCGGGAGACGGTTACGGGTGGTGCGTGGGCGGGCAACAACCCGGCCGAAGGCCGGCAGGACGCGCACCCGCGGACAAGGGAGACCTACTCCGCCGCGGGCAACGCGGCGCGAGGCCGCTGCCACCCCCGGACCCCCCGCGCGAGCAACCACGCCGTGGCCTCCTCCGGAGGCATCGCCGCAGCGACCAGCCACCCCTGAACGGCATCGCAGCCGAGGTCCCGCAACCGCTCCCACGTCTCGTCGTCCTCGACCCCCTCGGCGACGACGAGCAGCCCGAGCGAATGCGCGAGGTCCACGGTGCAGCGCACGATCGCCGCGTCCTCGGCGTCGACGGCCAGCCGCGCGACGAACGACCGGTCGATCTTCAGTTCGCTGACGGGCAGCCGCCGCAGGTGCACCAGCGAGGAGTAGCCGGTGCCGAAGTCGTCGAGCGACATCTTCACGCCGTGCCCGGTGAGCGCGGCCAGCGTGTCGGCGGCACGTTGCGGGTCCTCGAGCAGCACGTGTTCCGTGATCTCCAGCTGGAGAGCCCCGGCGGGCACCCCGTGCCGGGCGAGCCGGGCGGCGACCGAGCCGGCGAACCCGGGCGTGTGGACGTCGCGCGGCGACACGTTCACCGCGACCGGCACGTACAGTCCCTGCGCCCGCCAGCGCGCGACCTGCGCGAGGGCCGTCTCCAGCACGTACTCCGTGAGGTGCGGCATCAGCCCGGACGACTCGGCGATGGCGATGAACTCGTCCGGCGGCACCTTCCCCCGCTCGGGATGCACCCAGCGGACCAGGGCCTCGAGCCCGGCCACCTGCCCGTCGAAGCGGACCTTGGGCTGGTAGTGCAGTTCGACGTCACCGGTGTCCAGGGCCCGGCGCAGGTCGCCCAGCAGGCCCAGCCGGTCCGGGGTGTTCGAGTCCCGCTTGGACTCGTAGACCTCGACGCCGGTGCGGTCCCGCTTGGCCTGGTACATCGCGACGTCCGCGCGGCGCAGCAGCCCCTCCGCGTCGAGTGCGTGGTCGGGGAAGACGGCGAGGCCGGCGCTGGCCTCCAGGACGAGGGTGAGCCCGTCGAGGTCGAGCGGCGAGCCGAGGGCGGCGACGAGCCCGCGGGCGACCCGCGTGGCGGACGTCGTGGAGTCCGCGACCGGCAGTAACACGGCGAACTCGTCCCCGCCGAGGCGTGCGGCCTCCGCGCCGCGCGGCAGGGCGAGCCGCAGCCGGTCGGCGATCTGCAGCAGCAGCCGGTCCCCGGCGAGATGCCCCAGCGTGTCGTTGACCGAGCGGAAACGGTCGAGGTCGATCAGCATCAGGGCGGCACGGGCCCCGATCCGCTCGGCGTCGTCCAGCGCGGTCCAGGTCCGTTCGAGGAGCCACTGCCGGTTGGGGAGCCCGGTCAGCGGGTCGCGCAGCTGCTCCTCCGCGCGGGCGCGGGCGATCCACAGGGTGGAGTCGAGCGCGATGAGCGGGATCGAGAACAGCGGCAGCAGCAGCGGGAGTGCTTGTGCGACCACGCATATGAGGGGTGCGATGCCCAGCAGGGCGACCGCGACGAGACCCTGCCGGGCCAGGGCGGTGCGCGCGACGGTGGGCAGCCCGCCGGTGCGGGGCGCGTGCAGGTACCAGAGCAGGGCGCGGGTGACGGCGAGATAGCCGCCGGCGACGAGGACCACCTGGGGTGCCGCGTAGAGGGTCCAGGTCTGCGGGTCCCAGGGCGTCTCGACGGACGGGACCCGGCCGAAGGCGGCCAGGACCAGGGCGCCGGCGCCGATGCCGAGGATGTCGATTGCGCCGTGCAGGACGCCCTGCCGCCAGCGGTTGCGGCGGGCGATGCCGACGAGCACGACCACGGTGAGGCTGACCATGCCGGCCGGCACCCAGCCGTACAGCAGCAGGACGGCGAGGGTGAGGGCGGCGCCGGAACCCGTGCCGCCCCACCAGCGGGAGCGGCCGAGGGCGACGAGGTGGCCGACGATGACACCGGTCAGCACCGCCAGCGACCAGCCCGCGGTGCCGGACGGGAAGAGGGCGTGCTGCCCGCTGAACGCGCGGTAGAAGCCGGCGCCGAGGACGAGAACGGCCACCGCGACGACCGCGGGCGGCAGGGGCGGCCAGGACCGGTGTCGCTCGGTCTCCTGGCCGGGCAGGCCGGTGCCGCGCGCGGTGGTGTGCCCGTAGGAACTCGGGGAGTCCCCGACGGTGAGCTGGGCGACGCCGCGGGCGTCCGTGCTCGCACCCGCCGACGGCCGCCCCGTCCGGAGTCCGGCCAGCCAGGCGCCGGACATCCGGCGCAGGCGCAGCCGGGAGCCCGGAGCGGCGCTCTCGGTCGGTTCCATTCCCGTCCCTCTCACAGCCGGCGGTGCCCACGCCACGCGGTCCGGTGCGGGCGAACCCCAGCGGTACCGCGTCGGAAAACCCTTCCCCGGCTCCTGAGGAGCGCGGGGACGCGCCGGCCGCAACCGGGCACGGCGGGCGCGCATCTCAACAGTAGGCCGCGGAAGGCTTCCACGGGCAGCGGTCGTCGACGGTTGCCCGAATGCGACCCGGCCACCCGTATGCATCTGATATGCGCCGAACGGGTGGCCCTCAACCGCTACTCCTCGGTCGGAAGTGCGAGTTCAGCGGCGGCTTCCGGCCCTTGTCCGAGCAGGACCGCGAAACCTTCCTCGTTCAGAACCGGAACCTTCAGCTGCATTGCCTTGTCGTATTTCGACCCGGGGTTGTCGCCCACCACGACGAAGGACGTCTTTTTCGAGACGGAACCGGTCACTTTCGCGCCCCGGCTCTGCAGTGCCTCCTTCGCGCCGTCCCGCGTGTGGTGTTCGAGGGTGCCGGTGACGACGACCACCAGGCCCTGCAGGGGGCGCGGCCCCTCCTCCTCGCCGGAGCCCTCCTCCTCCATGCGCACCCCGGCGGCCCGCCACTTGCGGAGGATCTCCTGGTGCCAGTCGACCGCGAACCACTGCTTCAGCGAGGCCGCGATGATCCCGCCCACGCCGTCGGTGCCGGCCAGCTCCGCCTCCGTGGCCTGTTCGATGCGGTCGATCGAGCGGAACTCGCGGGCCAGGGCCTCGGCCGCGACCGGTCCGACATGACGGATCGACAGGCCGGTGAGCACGCGGGCGAGCGGGCGCTGCTTGGCCGCGGCGATGTTCTCCAGCATGGCGAGGGCGTTCTTCTTCGGCTCGCCCAGCTGGTTGGCGAAGACGGTGACGACCTTCTCCTCGCCCGTCTTCGGGTCGCGCTTGGGCAGACCGCTGTCCTGGTCGAGGACGTACGCCTTGATGGGCAGCAGCTGCTCGATGGTGAGGTCGAAGAGGTCGCCCTCGTCCACGAGCGGCGGCTCGGCGGGCTCCAGCGGCTTGGTGAGGGCCGCGGCGGCGACGTAGCCGAAGTTCTCGATGTCGAAGCTCTTGCGACCGGCCAGGTAGAAGAGGCGCTCGCGCAACTGGGCGGGGCAGGTGCGGCTGTTCGGGCAGCGCAGGTCGATGTCGCCCTCCTTGGCGGGCGCCAGCGGCGTGCCGCACTCGGGGCACTCGGCCGGCATCACGAACTCCCGCTCGCTGCCGTCGCGCAGGTCGACGACCGGCCCGAGGATCTCCGGGATCACGTCACCCGCCTTGCGCAGCACCACCGTGTCCCCGATGAGGACGCCCTTGGCCTTCACCACGTCCTGGTTGTGCAGGGTCGCGAACTCGACCTCGGAACCGGCCACGGTCACGGGCTCGACCTGCGCGTACGGCGTGACGCGTCCCGTGCGGCCGACGCCGACCCGGATGTTGACGAGCTTGGTGTTGACCTCTTCGGGCGCGTACTTCCAGGCGATGGCCCAGCGGGGGGCGCGCGAGGTGGAGCCGAGGCGTCCCTGGAGCGGGATCTCGTCGAGCTTGACGACCACGCCGTCGATCTCGTGCTGCACGGAGTGGCGGTTCTCGCCGAAGTCCGCGATGAACTCCCGTACGCCGTCGAGGTCGTCGACCACCCTGTTGTGCTGGGCGGTGGGCAGGCCCCAGGTCTTCAGCAGCTCGTACGCCTCCGACAGACGGGTCATGCCGTCGAAGCCCTCGAGGGCGCCGATGCCGTGCACCACCATGTGGAGCGGCAGGGTCGCGGTGACCTTGGGGTCCTTCTGGCGCAGCGAACCCGAGGCGGAGTTGCGGGGGTTGGCGTACGGCTTCTCGCCCGCGGCCAGCCGGCGGGCGTTGAGGTCCTGGAAGGCCTCCATCGGGAAGTAGACCTCGCCGCGGATCTCCACGAGCCGTGGGACGCGGTCACCCTTCAGCCGGTGCGGGATCTCCGAGATCGTCATCACGTTGGGTGTGATGTCCTCGCCGGTCCGGCCGGTGCCGCGGGTGGCCGCGCGGGTGAGCCGGCCGTCCTCATAGGTGAGGTTCACCGCGAGGCCGTCGACCTTGAGTTCGCACAGCAGGTGGTAGTCGGGCGTACCGACGTCCTTGGCCACCCGCTCGGCCCAAGCCGCGAGCCCCGCGTCGTCGAAGACGTTGTCGAGGGAGAGCATGCGTTCGCGGTGCTCCACCTCGGCCAGTTCGGTCTCGTACTCGACGGCGACCTTCTGGGTCGGGGAGTCCGGCGTCCGCAGCTCCGGATACTCCTCCTCCAGCGCCTCGAGGGACCGCAGCAGCTCGTCGAACTCCGCGTCGCTGACGACGGGAGCGTCCTTCACGTAGTACCGGAAGCGGTGCTCCTCGATCTGCTCGGCGAGCTGCGCGTGCTTCTCCCGTGCCTCGGTGGGCGGGGCTTGCGCGGTCGAGGCGGTCTGTGCGTCCTGGTCGCCGGCCACCGTGTCGTCCTCCCGTTACTCAGGGTTGTCCGCGAGGGATCTCGCCGCCCGGGCGCAGTGGGCGAGCGCCGTGCGCGCGTACTCGGGGGAGGCCCCCGCGAGCCCGCACGACGGAGTGATCGTGACCGTCTCCGTGAGAAGCCCCGGATTCAGTCCCAGCCTGCGCCACAGCGTCCTGACACCCATGACGCTACCGGCAGGGTCCGACAATGGGGCGTCCGTGCCCGGCACGACGCCGGCGAAGAGCCGGGTGCCGCCTTCCACCGCTTCCCCGATCGCGTCGTCGTCACGCTCGGTGAGCAGCGAGAGGTCGAAGGAGATCGCCGCGGCGCCCGCCCGGCGCAGGAGCGCGAACGGCACGTCGGGTGCGCACGCGTGCACGACGACCGGTCCCCCGTCGTGCACGCCGATGACGTCACGCAGGGTGGACTCGATGACCTGGCGGTCGACGGCGCGGTGCGTGCGGTATCCGCTGGCGCTCTTCACCCGGCCGCGCAGTACGGCGATGAGGGAGGGCTCGTCGAGCTGGAGGACGACGTCGGCGCCCGGTACGCGCCGCCGGACCTCGGCGAGGTGTGTCCGCAGCCCCTCGGCGAGTGATCCGGCGAGGTCCCGGCAGGCTCCCGGGTCGGAGAGCGCCACCTCGCCGTTGCGCAGTTCCAGCGCGGCGGCCAGGGTCCAGGGCCCGACGGCCTGCACCTTCAGCGGCCCCGTGTAGCCCTGGGTGAACTCCTCGAAGGCGTCCAGGTCCTCGCCGAGCCAGGACCTCGCCCGCCTGGTGTCCCGTCCGGGCCGGTCGCCGATGCGCCAGCCGCTGGGCTCCACGCGCGCGTACAGCTCGACGAGCATCCCGGCGGTCCGCCCGATCATGTCGGCGCCGGGGCCCCGCGCGGGCAGTTCGGGCAGGAACGGGAAGTCCTCGGACGACCCGACGACGGTCTTGGCGGCCTCTCGGGGGTCGCCGCCCGGCATGGATCCGACGCCGGTCGCCGGCCCGGACCTGAACACGCTGTTTTCGCTCACCCCGGCAGCCTACGGAATCCCTCTGCCGAGGTCAGCGGCCCGGTCGTACCGTCAGGTCGTTGACCTCGGCATCGCGCGGAAGGTCGAGGGCCATGACGATCGCCGTGGCGACCGACTCCGGGTCGATCCAGCGGGCGGCCTCGTACTCCTTGCCCTCCTGCCGGTGCACCTTGGCCTGCATGGGGCTGGCCGTGCGGCCGGGGTAGACCGAGGTGACGCGGACGCCGTTGTCGTGCTCCTCGTGCCGCAGGGCGTCGGCCAGCGCCTTCAGGCCGTGCTTGGAGGCCGCGTACGCGGACCAGTCGGCGTGCGCGCTCAGTCCGGCGCCGGAGTTGACGAACACCACGTGCCCCTGGGCGAGCCGGAGCTGGGGCAGGAAGTGGCGGGTCAGCTCGGCGGGGGCGATCAGGTTGACGTTGAGCTGGTGGCGCCAGGACTTGGGGGTCAGCTCGCCGACGGGGCCGAGGTCGACCACGCCGGCGATGTGCAGGAGCGAGTCGATCCGGTCGGGGAGCGACTGGTGCGAGAAGGCCCAGGAGAGCTTGTCCGGGTCCGCGAGGTCGCCGACCAGGGTGCGCGACCCCGGGTACTCCCCCGCGAGTTCCTTCGCGCGGCCCGCGTCGCGCGCGTGCAGCACGAGTTCGTCCCCGCGCGCGTGGAGGCGGCGCGCGACGGCCGCGCCGATGCCGGAGCCCGCCCCGGTGATCAGATGTGTAGGCATGTCCGCCATGCTCGCATCACTGCGTGCCCAGGCTCTCCTCGAGGTAGGCGAGCGCGCCCACCGGCTCCTCGGCGAAGAAGACCAGGTCGGTGAGGGGCCGGGGCAGGAAGCCCTCGTCCTCCATGCGCCGGAACTGCTCCTTGAGGCCGTCGTAGAAGCCCGCGGTGTTGAGCAGCACCACCGGCATCTCCGTCATGCCGTGTTTCTTCATCTCCAGGATCTCGGTCGCCTCGTCGAGGGTCCCCGTGCCGCCGACCATGATCACGACGGCGTCCGCCTTGTTCAGGAGCAGCGCCTTGCGTTCGGCGAGGTCACGCGCGACGACCATCTCGTCGGCGCCCTCGCGTGCCTTGGCCGACAGGAAGCCGACGGAGACGCCCAGCAGCCGCCCTCCGGCCTCCTGCACGCCGTCGGCGACCACCTTCATCAGGCCGACGTCGGAGCCGCCCCACACGAGGGTGTGGCCGCCCTTGCCGAGCAGTTCCGCGAACTCGCGCGCGGGGCGGGTGTAGCGGTCGTCGAGGTCGGCGGCGGAGAGGAAGACGCAGATGTTCATGGGTCCACCGTACGAGGGGGAAGAACTCCGGTCCCGCGGGTGCTGTCCGGGTATGACTGAAGGACACACGATCACGATCGAGCAAGGCACGGAACGCGTACGCGTCGTGCACGGCGGCCGGGTCCTGGCGGAGAGCGAACGGCCGCTGCTGCTGCGCGAGACGGGCTGTCCCGTGCGCTACTACCTCCCGCCGGAGGACGTCCGCCTCGACCTGCTGACGCCCTCGCGGACCCACACGCACTGCCCGTTCAAGGGGACGGCGTCGTACTGGTCGCTGCCTGACGCGCCCGATCTGGTGTGGGCGTACCCCGATCCCAGGCCGGAAGTCGCGCGGATCAAGGACCACCTCTGCTTCTACGAGGTGGAGGCCGGCTGACCCGGGAGGGAACGGGACCGGCCGCCCGCGGGTCGGTCCGCGGGCGGCCGGCGATCATGGGGGAGCGGGGCGGCCGTCAGACGGCGGCCCTCGTCGCGCGCGTGGTCGTCGCGATCGTCGCCGAGCCGACCACGCGTGTGCCGTCGTACAGGACGACGGCCTGGCCGGGCGCGACGCCCCGGACGGGCTCCGTGAACGTGACCTCCAGCGTGCCGTCGACCAGTTCGGCCGCCACCTCGGTCTCTCCGCCGTGGGCGCGGAGCTGGGCGGTGTACGTGCCGGGGCCGGCCGGCGCGGCGCCGCACCAGCGGGGCTTTATGGCCGTCAGGGCGGTGACGTCCAGGGCGTCCGCAGGGCCGACCGTCACCGTGTTGTCCACCGGCGAGATGTCCAGGACATAGCGGGGCTTGCCGTCGGGGGCCGGGGTGCCGATGCGCAGGCCCTTGCGCTGGCCGATGGTGAAGCCGTACGCGCCCTCGTGCGTGCCGAGCCTGGCGCCGGACTCGTCGACGATGTCGCCCTCCGCCCTGCCCAGGCGGGCGGCCAGGAAGCCCTGGGTGTCGCCGTCGGCGATGAAGCAGATGTCGTGCGAGTCGGGCTTCTTGGCCACCGCCAGGCCCCGGCGCTCGGCCTCGGCGCGGATCTCGTCCTTCGTCGTGACGGTGTCGCCGAGCGGGAAGAGCGCGTGCGCCAGCTGGCGGTCGTCGAGCACACCGAGGACGTACGACTGGTCCTTGGCCATGTCGGAGGCGCGGTGCAGCTCGCGCGTGCCGTCCTCGCGGACGATCACCTGGGCGTAGTGGCCGGTGCAGACGGCGTCGAAGCCGAGGGCGAGGGCCTTGTCGAGGAGCGCCGCGAACTTGATCTTCTCGTTGCAGCGCAGGCAGGGGTTCGGGGTGCGCCCGGCCTCGTACTCGGCGACGAAGTCCTCGACCACGTCCTCGCGGAAGCGGTCGGCGAGGTCCCACACGTAGAACGGGATGCCGATGACGTCCGCGGCGCGGCGGGCGTCGCGCGAGTCCTCGATGGTGCAGCAGCCGCGCGCGCCCGTGCGGAAGGACTGCGGGTTCGCCGACAGGGCGAGGTGCACTCCGGTGACGTCGTGCCCGGCCTCGGCGGCGCGGGCGGCGGCGACGGCGGAGTCCACGCCGCCGGACATGGCGGCGAGTACGCGAAGGGGGCGGGGGCGCTGCGGGGTCTCAGTCATAGCTCCTCCAGGGTACGGGGCGCCGGGAACCGAAGCTCGCGCGTATCCGTTGAAGATCGCATGGGGGAGACGAGCGGCGGGCCCGGCGGGGGCCGCGCGGACGCAGACCGGCGCCTGGGGCGCCGGGCCCTGCTCATCGGCGGCACGGCGGCCGCGGTGGGCAGCCTCGCGCTGGCCCGCGACGAGCTGGCGCATCTGTGGTGGCGGCTGCCCGGGGTGGAGAAGCCGCGCGAGGCGGGCGCGGTCGACTTCGCGGGCGCCCGCTGGGTGGCGGCGTCACCGGCGAACTGGCGGCGCGCCGACCGGCCCGACGACTACGGCATCGACCGGGTGGTCGTGCATGTCACGCAGGGCAGTTTCCGGGACGCGGTGAAGGTCTTCCAGGATCCGGGGCACGGCGCGGCCGCGCACTACGTGGTGCGCAGGGACGGGCAGGTCACGCAGATGATCCGCGAGCTGGACGTGGCCTTCCACGCGGGCAACCGCGACTACAAGGAACGCAGCGTCGGCATCGAGCACGAGGGGTTCGTCGACCGCGCCGCGTCCTTCACGGACGCGATGTACGCCGCCTCGGCGCGGCTGGCGGCCGGGATCTGCGAGCGGTACGGGATACCCGTGGACCGGGAGCACCTCGTCGGGCACGTCGAGGTCCCGGGCACGGATCACACGGACCCGGGGCCGCTCTGGGACTGGGACCGGTACCTGCGGCTGGTGCGGCGCGCGCGGGCGGCGACGGCCTGACGCGCGCCCCTCGCTGCCGGCCGGGGTCTCTAGGGCCTGTCGTTTGGATCATGCCGGCGTCGCGGGGTCTGGCACGCACATCTGCGGCGTTGTCGTCGGTCGCCGACGCTCCGCGTCGACTCCCTCCTCCGCCTTGCAGCTGCACGCGCCAGACCCCGCTCGGGTCGGTCAGGACGAACCGGCGGTCACAGCCAGCCTGATCCAAACGACAGGCCCTAGCTGAGTCCCGCCGTACGGGCGCGTTCCACCGCCGGGCCGATCGCCCGGGCCACGGCTTGGACGTCGGCCTCCGTCGAGGTGTGGCCGAGGGAGAAGCGCAGGGTGCCGCGGGCCAGGTCGGGATCGGTGCCGGTGGCCAGGAGGACGTGGCTGGGCTGGGCGACGCCCGCGGTGCACGCCGAACCGGTGGAGCACTCGATGCCCTGGGCGTCGAGCAGGAGCAGCAGAGAGTCGCCTTCGCAGCCCGGGAAGGTGAAGTGCGCGTTGGCCGGCAGCCGGCCGGCGGCCGCGGGGTCGCCGCCGAGCAGGGCGTCCGGCACGGCCTTGCGGACGGCGTCCACGAGGTCGTCGCGCAGGGCCCCGATCTCCCGCGCGAACCACTCACGCCGCTCGGCGGCCAGCCGCCCGGCGACGGCGAAGGAGGCGATGGCGGGCACGTCGAGGGTTCCGGAGCGCACGTGCCGCTCCTGGCCGCCGCCGTGCAGGACGGGTACGGGGGTGTACTCGCGGCCCAGCAGCAGCGCGCCGATGCCGTAGGGCCCGCCGATCTTGTGGCCCGACACCGTCATCGCGGCGAGCCCGGAGGCGCCGAAGTCGACGGGGACCTGACCGAAGGCCTGGACGGCGTCCGCGTGCAGCGGGACGTCGAACTCGGCGGCGACGTCGGCCAGTTCACGGACCGGCATGACCGTACCGATCTCGTTGTTGGCCCACATGACGGTGGCGAGCGCGACGTCGTCGGGATTGCGGGCGACGGCCTCGCGCAGCGCGTCGGGGTGGACGCGGCCGTACGCGTCGACCGGGAGGTATTCCACGGTGGCGCCCTCGTGCTCGCCGAGCCAGTGGACGGCGTCGAGGACGGCGTGGTGCTCGACCGGGCTCGCGAGAACGCGGGTGCGGGCGGGGTCGGCGTCGCGGCGGGCCCAGTACAGGCCCTTGACGGCGAGGTTGTCGGCCTCGGTGCCGCCGGCGGTGAGGACCACCTCGCTGGGGCGTGCGCCGAGGGCGTCCGCCAGGGTCTCGCGGGATTCCTCGACCGTCCGCCGGGCGCGGCGGCCGGCGGCGTGCAGGGAGGAGGCGTTGCCCGTGATGCCGAGCTGGGCGGTCAGGGCCTCTGCCGCCTCGGGAAGCATCGGGGTGGTCGCGGCGTGGTCGAGGTAAGCCATGGTGGGCCCGATTCTACGGGCCCGTCGTCCGGCGGCTCGGTCCGGCGGTGTGCGGCCGTCCCGGTGGGCGCTCAGAAGCTCCAGGACACCGTGTTGTCGGCGTGCATGAACGCCAGCAGGACGATCAGGTCGGCGGCGCCGAGGCCCAGGCCGAGCAGGGCGCGGCCCTTGCGGGCGGTGCCGCGCCACAGGGCGACGGAGGCGAGGATGATGGCGATCGGGCCCAGGAAGAGGTTCAGGACCAGCAGGCCGACGAGGCCGAGGATGAACGAGGCGACGGCCATGCCGTCGGTGTCCCGGGCTCCGGTGCGGTGGGTGGGTCCGGCGGTGAGTTCCATGAGGTGGGTCAGCTCCCAGCGGTCGGTGGGCGGGGTCGGGGCGCGGCCGGTCGGAAGGGCGCTCGTCAGTGGGCGGAGGTGCCGCGTCGGCGGGAGTGCCGCTCGCGGGCCGCGAAGACGGCCAGCCAGAGGCCGATGACGGCGGCGGCGACGAGGGTCAGGGACAGCGGCGCGTGGGCCACGGTGCCCATGACGACGCCGAGCAGCAGCAGGGCGGCGACGAGGATCAGCATGACGTTCCTCTCGTGGGGTGGGGCAACACCGCGGATGTTTCGCGGACTTGACGCTCCAGTGAACAGTTGTAGTTACAGTTGTTCACTGACTTAGGAGTCTAGCGCGTCCGGCGGCTTTTCAATTCCAGAGAACAGTTGTTAACTGCATGGCATGAGTCACACCCTCGGCATCCGGCAGGCGCAGAAGCAGAAGACCCGGCAGGCGCTCCTGGACGCGGCGCTCGGCCTGCTGGAGGAGCAGAGCCTGAGCAGCCTCGGGCTGCGCGAGGTCACCCGCGCGGTCGGCGTCGCCCCGACCGCGTTCTACCGGCACTTCCGCTCCACCGCGGATCTCGGGGTGGCGCTGGTGGAGGAGGCGCTGGGCAGCCTGCACCCGATGATCGGGCACACGGTGTCCGCGGCCGACGACAGCGACGAACGCATAGCGCGCGCGGTCGGCCTGATCGCCCGTCACGTGGAGTCGTTCCCGGCGCACGTCCGCTTCATCGCGCGGGAGCGGCACGGCGGCGTGCAGCCCGTGCGCGAGGCCATCAGCAGTCAACTGGCCCGTTTCTCGGAGGAAGTGCGGACGGAACTGGCCAAACACGCCGAGTCCGCGGGGTGGAGCGATGACGACCTGCTGATGCTCGCGGCGCTGTACGTGGACCAGATGCTGATGACCGCCTCGCTCTTCCTGGAGGCGCTGGAGGCGTCCGAGGAGGAGCGGGACCGGGTGGCGCGCGTCGCGAGCCGTCAGATGCGGCTGATCAGCATCGGCCGCCGCCACTGGCTGGGCTGACCGCCACGGGCGGCGCACCCCGGGCACGCCGCCCGCTGCTCGCCGCCGCCTCCTCGCCGCCGGTCCCGGTCTCGTGCCCGTGCCCGCGTCCGCGTCCGGGCACGGGCACGGGCACGAGTACGGCTACGGGTACGGGTAGCGGTCAGCCCTGTCCCGCCTGGCCGCCCTGCCCCTGCTGCCCGCCGCCGGGACCCCCGCAGCCGCCGCCGGGGCCGCCGCTCGGCGCACCGGACGGCATGCCCGTCGGGGCACCGGAGGGGGCCTTGCCCGTGGGGGTGCCGGTGGGCGCCCCGGACGAGGCACCCGAGGGCGCCTTGCCGGTGGGCGCCCCGGACGGTCCCCCGCCCGGCATGCCGGGAGGCCGACCGCAGCTCTGCTGACCGGAGTCGCCCTTCGTCGAGGACGACGAGTCGTCCGAGCCGCAGGCCGCCAGCAGGGGCGACAGCACGAGCAGGGTGACGGCGGGGACGAGGCGTAGGCGCTTCATGTGGAGCAACCCGGAAGATGAAGGGTTTCTGAGAGGCGTATGCAAGCAACCGCCCATGGGCCCGGGATGGGTTCGCGCTGTGCCCGGCCTGTGGTTCGGGCAAAGCCGGTCCCAACAGGCCCGGTTGACCTGCCCCTTTACGAACCCGCCCCGCTCTCCGTCCGGTACAGCTCCGTGACGGCGGCCGCCGCGGCGGCCAGCTCCGCACGCACCTCGGGCGGTGACAGCACCTCGATCCGGTCGGCGAAGGCGAGCAGGGAGCGGGCCTCCTGGACGACGCCGTACGACAGTCTGGCGGTCACCCACTCGCTCTCGCCGTCGTCCTCGGGCAGCTCCCTGAGGGCCGCCGCGTGGAGACGCAGGAACATGTCGAGGCGGGACCGCAGCACCCGGACCGTGACGTCGACGCCGCCCGGCCGCTCCTCCACCTGGCGGCGCACCACGTCCCAGGCGTCGGCGAGTTCCACGCCGGGGCGGCGCCTGACCGGATCGGCCAGGAGCGTGGCCGAGCGCACCCGGTCCGCGCGGAACAGCCGCGGCTCTCCGCGCCGGTCGGCGACGAGGTACCAGACGCCCGCCTTGGACACGAGCCCGTAGGGATCGACGGTGTACCGGCTCGGCTCGGTCCGTCCGCTGTGCCGGTAGCGCAGCAGCAGCCGGCGGTCGGCGAACACCGCGTCCTGCAGCACGTCCAGGTCGACGGCCGGCTGCGGTCCGCCCTTCCAGCGGGTCGCGTCGACCAGCACGCGCCGGCTGGTGGCCTCGGCGGCCGGCCGGTGCGGGGCGGGCAGCGCCGCCATCACCTTGCGCAGGGCCGAGCCGAGCGCGGCGTCCAGCCCGAGCGCCGCGTGCGCCCCCTGGGCGGCCAGGATGAACAGCGCGCGGGACTCGTCGGCGGTCAGCCCGGTGACGTCCGTACGGAATCCGGCGAGCAGTTCGATGCCGCCGTGCCGGCCGCGCTCGGCGTACACCGGGACACCGGAGGCCGACAGCGCCTCGATGTCCCGGTAGATGGTGCGCACCGACACCTCCAGCCGGCCGGCGAGTTCGCGCGCGGGGACCCGGCCGCGGGTCTGCAGCAGCAGCAGGATGGAGAGCAGGCGGTCCGACTTCACCGGCCCAGGATTCCGCGCCGCCCGGTCCGCCGCAAATGCTGACGGAGACTGTCAGGTTATGCGGGGAGAGTCGGCACATCGGCTCCCGGAGCCGGTACATCGGGCCCCGGTGAGATCCGGACGGTCCCTGCGGCATCCACGGCACGCCGAACGGCACCCGCGGAGCACGGCGGGATCACACCGGCCCGACGTCATCCGAACGCGACACGACGAGAGGTGCGCCATGAACGCCGCCCCCGACCCCCGCCCCCTGTACGCCCGCGCCGCGGAGCAGATCGCCGCGCTGATCGGGACGGTCGGCGCGGACCGGCTGACCGGGCCGACGCCGTGCGCCGAGTACGACGTGCGGCGGCTGCTGTCGCACATGGTCGGCGGCACCCGTCGGATCGCCCTGATCGGTGAGGGCGGCGACGGACTCGCCCTGAGCCCGTACGCCGACGAGGTCCCGGACGACGGCTGGAGCGCCGCGTACGCCGAGGCCGCCGAGCGGGTACGGCGGGCCTGGGCCGAGGACGCCCGTCTGGACGCCGTGGTGCGGGTGCCCTGGGGCGAGGCTCCGGGACGCGCCGCCCTGTCGGGTTACGTGATGGAGGCCGTCACGCACGCCTGGGATCTCTCGGAGTCCCTCGGCCGCCCGCTCGAACTCGACCCGGAGCTCGCCGAGTTCGCCCTCGCCGTGGCCCGCCGGGTGCTGCCCGAGGGGCAGCGTGCGGACGGCGAGCACTTCGGGTCGGCGGTACCGGTCCCCGAAGGAACCGACACCTACGGGCAGTTGGCGGCCTGGCTGGGCCGCCGCCCCCTGGTCACCGCGTGAGCGGGCTCAGCCGAGCCTGACGCGGGCGAGCTGACGGGACTGCGCGACCAGCCGGTCCGCGCTGTCCCACACCTCGGCGTCCTCCTCCAGGAAGCCGCCGGCGAGGTTGCGGGTGGTGATGGAGACCCGCAGGGGTCCCGGCGCCGGAAGGCACCGCACGTGCGCCGTCAGCTCGACCGTCGGCACCCAGCCGGACAGGCCCAGCTCGAAGGCGGTCGGCGGCAGCGCGTCGACCGCGAGGAGCAGCGAGAAGGGGTCGGCGTCGCGGCCGTCGGCGAGACCGAACCAGGACCGCATCTCCCCCTTGCCGGACGGCGATCCGAGGGCCCAGCCCAGCGTCGAGGGGTCGAGCTTGAGCATCAGCCGGTCGGTGATGGCGGAGCTGCCGGGCACGGGCGCCGGACCGTCCTCGGGCCCGAAGCACTGCTCCATGGGCGGGATGGCGGGCGGTCGCGCCGTCGTGCGGACGTCCTCGGGCAGCGCGCCCAGGTCCCCGTACGAGGCGAGCACGCGGATCCGCTCGACCTCGCGCCCCTCGTCGTCGTACTGGAAGAGGGAGGCCTGGCCGGTCGACAGGGTGCGGCCGGTCCGTACGACGTCCGTGCGGACGACCGCCGGGCCCGGCTGGGACGCGGTCAGGTAGTGCGCGGAGATCGTGAACGGGTGGGGGTGCGGCAGGGCGTCCCCGAGCGCGCGGCCGAGGACGGCCAGCAGATAACCGCCGTTGACGGCGCTGATGATCGTCCACCCGGCGGACAGGTCGATGTCGTAGACGCCGGGTTCGCGCAGGGTCACCGCGGTGTCGCGGTCGAACTCGCTGTCGCCGACCGTGGCTCGCGTGGCCTGTACGGAAGCTGCTTCTGACATACCTGAACCGTACAACAGGAGATTACTAAGCAGTAGCTTTTTCGTTGAGATCCCGTGGAACGTGCACTCAGTCGTCCGTCTCCTGCACGGTCGAGCGCCGGTTCCAGGCGCGCGGCGCCCGCCAGTGGAACCGCATCGCGAGCAGCCGCAGCACGAACGCGGTCACCACGGCCAGCCCGCTGGTGAACGGCGACAGCGCGTCGTAGCGGATGCACAGGGCCACCATCGTGGCGCCGACGATGGCCGGCACCGCGTACAGGTCGCGGTCCCAGCGGAGCAGCGAGGGCACCTCGTTGGCCAGGACGTCGCGCAGCACGCCGCCGCCGACCGCCGTGGCCAGCCCCAGCGCCGCGGACGGCGTGAGGCCGAGGCCGTACGTGTACGCCTTCGTCGTGCCGGCGACGCAGAAGAGGCCGAGTCCGGCCGCGTCGAAGACGTTCACCCCGGCCTGGATCCGCTCCACCTGCGGGTGGAGGAAGAAGACGAGCAGGGCGGCGAGCAGCGGGGTGATGAAGTACCCCAGGTCCGTGAAGGCTGCCGGCGGCACCGCCCCGATGATCAGGTCGCGGAACAGCCCGCCGCCCAGCGCGGTGACCTCGGCGAGCACGGCGATGCCGAAGACGTCGAAGTTCTTGCGGACGGCCAGCAGGGCGCCGGAGATGGCGAAGACGAAGATGCCGACCAGGTCGAGCGTGTGCTGGACGGAGGGGCTGAACAGTTGCTGAAGCACCCGACATTCTTACGCACGGCGAAAGGGACGGGAGAGCGCGCCCGCGCTCTCCCGTCCCTTCGCACGCGCGGGACTACTCCTTGACGGGAGTGTCCCCGCCGTCGTCCGCGCCCGTGGCGGCCGCGGGCTTCGCACCGTCCGGCTCCCCGGTCACGGGCTTCGCCGTCGCGGGCTTCGCGGTGGCGGGCTTGCCGGGTTCCGGCTCCGTGGCGTCCGGCTCGGCGGCGGGGACCGTGGCAGCGGGCTCCGACTCCGTGCCGGGCACCGTGGCGGCGGGCTTCGCCGTTCCCGGCTCCGTGGCGTCCGGCCCAGCAGCGTCCGGCTTCGCGGCGGCGGGCTTCACGGCCGGCTCCGCGGTCGCGGGCTCCACCGTCTCCGCGTCCGCGGCGTCCGACGCCGTGAGCGCGGGCCCCGCGGTCACGGGCTCTGCCGTTTCCGTCTCCGCAGCGTCCGGCTGCACCGCCGGCCCGGGCACATCCGCCGCGGCCTTCGCCGCCACGGGCTCCGCCGTGGCGGACGGCGCCTCGGAGGCCACCGGGCTTTCGACCACCGGGGTGTCCTCGGACGGCTTCGCGGCCTCGCCGGTCGCCGGCGCGGAGCCGGCGCCCTTCAGGGAGGCCTGCACCGCGACCGACGACGTCTCCGCCAGCACCGCGTCCGGCACCAGCTCGACCGCCTCCCGCGCCACCGACAGCAGCACCGTGTCCTGCGGCGCCTGGTCCTCGGCGTTCTCCGGGTGGTGGCAGGCGACCTGCTGGCCGACCTTGAGCTCCAGGAGCGGCGGTTCGGTCGTCTTGCAGATCTCCGTCGCCTTCCAGCACCGCGTGTGGAAGCGGCAGCCGCTCGGCGGCGAGATCGGCGAGGGCACGTCGCCCTTGAGCAGGATGCGCTCGCTCTTGGCGTTGCGCCGCGCCGGGTCGGGGATCGGCACGGCCGACATCAGCGCCTTGGTGTACGGGTGCATCGGCGCCTTGTAGAGCGACTCGCGGTCCGCCAGCTCGACGATCTTGCCGAGGTACATCACCGCGATCCGGTCCGAGACGTGCCGCACCACCGAGAGGTCGTGCGCGATGATCACGTACGTCAGGCCCAGCTCCTGCTGGAGGTCGTCCAACAGGTTGACGACCTGCGCCTGGATCGACACGTCGAGCGCCGAGACCGGCTCGTCCGCCACGACCAGCTTCGGGTTGAGCGCGAGCGCGCGGGCGATGCCGATGCGCTGGCGCTGGCCGCCGGAGAACTCGTGCGGATAGCGGTTGTAGTGCTCGGGGTTGAGACCCACGACCGACAGCAGCCGCTGGACTTCCTTCTTGATGCCGCCCTCGGGCGTGACGCCCTGGAGCTTGAAGGGAGCGCCGACGATCGTGCCGATGGTGTGGCGCGGGTTCAGCGACGAGTACGGGTCCTGGAAGATCATCTGGACGTCACGCCGCATCGGCCGCATACCGGCGACGCCGAGGTGTGTGATGTCCCTGCCCTGGAACTCGACCTTGCCCGCGGTCGGTTCGAGCAGCCGCGTGATCAGCCGGCCCATCGTCGACTTGCCGCAGCCCGACTCGCCCACCACGCCCAGGGTCTCCCCCGCGCGCACCTCGAAGTCAATGCCGTCGACGGCCCGCACCGCGCCGACCTGACGCTGCAGAAGGCCCTTCCGGATGGGGAAGTGCTTCGTGAGGCCGGTCACCTTGAGCAGGGTCTCGCCGGGGGCGGCGCCCTTCGTGAGGGTCGCGCCGCCGCTCTGTGCAGGGATGCTCACTGCCTTGTCCTCTGCGTTCTCACTCACAGCTTGGGCGCAATCTCTTCGGTCCAGATCCGCTCCCGCTGCTCCTGCGTCATGTGGCAGGCGGCCCAGTGCCTGCTGCCCACCTCGGACAGCTCGGGGCGGACCGTGCGGGTGACGTTGTCCTTGGGGACGTCCGCGTACGGGCAGCGCGGGTTGAAGGCGCAGCCGGACGGGATGTTGATGAGCGAGGGCGGGGAACCCTTGACCGGGATGAGGCGCTCCGTCTGTTCGCGGTCCAGCCGCGGCATCGAGCCGAGCAGCCCCCAGGTGTAGGGGTGCCGGGGCTCGTAGAACACCTTCTCCGCCGGACCGCGCTCGACGCAGCGGCCGCCGTACATCACCAGGAGGTCGTCGGACAGCTCGGCGACGACGCCCAGGTCGTGGGTGATCACGATGACCGCGGAGCCGAACTCCTTCTGCAGATCCCGGATGAGGTCGAGGATCTGCGCCTGGACGGTGACGTCCAGAGCGGTCGTCGGCTCGTCCGCGATGAGCAGTTCGGGGTTGTTGACCAGCGACATCGCGATCATCGCGCGCTGGCGCATACCGCCGGAGAACTCGTGCGGGTAGCTGTCGACGCGCTTGTCCGGCTGCGGGATGCCGACGCGGTCGAGCATCTCGACGGCGCGGCGCTTCGCGGTCTTCTTGTCGACGTCGTGGTGGATGCGGTACGCCTCCACGATCTGCTGGCCGATCGTGTAGTACGGGTGCAGCGCCGACAGCGGGTCCTGGAAGATCATCGCCATCTCGCGGCCACGCAGCTTGCGCACGTAGTCCGGGTCCGCCGACAGCAGTTCCGTGCCGTTCAGCCAGATCTCGCCGGAGATCTGGGCCTTGCGCTTGCCGTACTGGCCGGCGGTGTGCAGGCCCATGATGCCGAGCGAGGTCACCGACTTGCCGGAACCGGACTCGCCCACGATGCCGAGGGTCTTGCCCTTCTCCAGCGTGAAGCTGAGCCCGTCGACGGACTTGACCAGGCCGTCGTCGGTCGGGAAGTGGACCTTCAGGTCGCGGACTTCGAGGAAGGCGGACGGTGCGGGCGAGTTCGTGACGGGCTCGCCGACCGCTGCTCCGCTCTTGCTGAGTTCGGTCATGCGAGCCTCACTCGGGGGTCGATCACGGCGTACAGGATGTCCACGACGAGGTTGGCGACGATCACCGCGAGAGAGGTGATCAGCGTGACCCCGAGGATGACCGGCAGGTCCTTGTCGCTGATCGCCTTCAGCACCGCCTGCCCGAGGCCGGGGAGGCTGAACGTGGTCTCGGTGAGGATCGCGCCGCCGATGAGGGCGCCGAGGTCCATGCCGAGCATGGTGAGGATCGGCGTCATCGTGGAGCGCATGGCGTGCTTGCCGATGACGGTCGGCTCGGCCAGTCCCTTGGCACGGGCGGTACGGATGTAGTCCTCGCCCATGACCTCGAGCATCGTGGCCCGGGTGATCCGGGCGTACATCGCCGCGTAGAGGAAGGCGAGCGTGACCCAGGGCAGGAGCATGCCGCCGAACCAGCCGCCGAAGCCGTCCGCGATCGGGACGTACTGGGCGTCGAGCCAGCCGAGCCCGTAACTGAAGATCGCCAGGGACAGCAGACCGGTGAAGTAGATGGGGAGCGAGACACCGGCGAGGGCGACGATCATCGCGCCGCGGTCCCAGAAGGAGCCGCGCTTGAGCGCGGAGAGCACACCCGCCGCGACACCGAAGATCAGCCACAGAACGGCGGCACCGAGCGCGAGAGCCAGGGTCACTGGGAAGCGGTCGGTGATCTGCGGCCAGATGGCCTGCTCGCTGCGGAAGGAGTAGCCGAAGCACGGCGCGGCGCAGTTCGTGACGTCACCGCCGGACGCGTACGTGCGTCCCGCGAAGATGCCCTTGAAGAACTCCCACACCTGGACGAAGATCGGGTCGCCCAGACCGAGCTTCTCCCGCACGCCTTCGATGGCTGCGGGGTCGGCCTGCTTGCCCACGAACATCGTGGCCGGGTCGACGCCCGCCCACCGTGGGACGAGGAAGAAGATGCCGAAGACCACCAGAATGATGACCACCAGCATCACTGCGGCGGCGAAGAGCCGCCTGATGAGGTAAGCGAGCACTGCTCTCGGCCCGACGGCGGGGCCGTGGGCCACCGGAGGTCTTCCGGTGGCCCACGGTTCACGCCGCTCCGGCCTTCACCTGCCTTTCGTGCCTTATGGCGGGTGCGCCGGTCGGGATTACTTCACGCCGAGGTTGACGAAGTCGAACTGACCGCTGTAGTTGTCCGTCGTGTAGACGTTGGTCAGCCGGTTCGAGCGCCAGTTGATGAACTTCTCGAAGACGAAGGGCAGGTAGTAACCGCCCTCCATGACCTTGTGGTTGATCTCCGTGGCCAGCTCGGTCTTCTTGCCCTCGTCGAGCTCGTTCACGTAGTCGTCGAAGAGACCGTTGATGGTCTTGTCGTCGATCATCGCGAAGTTGTTGTTGCCGCTCTCCAGGATGTACTTGCCGGACCACAGCGGCAGACCGAAGCCCTGGACGGTCGGGAAGTCCGGACCCCAGCCCATGATGATGATGCCGAAGCCCTTCTTCTTCACGTTCGAAGGGCTGCCGATGATGCCGGTGGTCTGGGCGCCGTCGAACTGCTCGATGTCGACGGTGATGCCGATCTTCTTCAGCGACGCCTGGAGGGACTCGGCGGTCGCGACCTCGACGGGCTTGTTGTTGCGGACCGCGATCGTGGTCTTGAAGCCGTTCGGCTTGCCGCAGGCCTTGAGCTCTTCCTTGGCCTTGGTGATGTCCGCGGCGCCGTCGTTCTTGGTGGCGCCGTACGGGTCGTACTTCTGGCCCTCGGAGCCCGGGACGGACGGCGGGAGCATGTTGGTGCCGATGTCACCGCCGGCGACCGGGCCACCGCGCGCGGTCTGCAGCGACTTGTGGTCGGCGCCGTAGATCACGGCCTTGCGGCAGTGCTCGTTGTCGAACGGCTTGACCGTCTGCGGGAAGACCGCGTAACGGATGTAGCCGGAGACCGGGTTGTCCAGGTTGCCCTTGTGCTGCTTCAGGGCGGTGGTGCGGCCCTGCGGCGACAGACCGGTCTGGGCGAGGTCCAGGTCGTAGTCGCCGGCGATCAGACGCTGGTCCAGGTCGTTGGCGTTGGTGAAGAACTTGATCGAGATCTTGTCCGGCAGCGCCTTGCGGATCGGGTCCGAGGACTGCTTCCACTCGGTGTTGCGGACCAGCGTCAGGCTCTTGTTCGGGGTGTAGCCCTCGAACTTGTAGGGGCCCGAGGAGAACGGGTGCAGGCCGTACTTGGACTTGGTGTCCTTGTCCTGGCGCACCGGTGCGGACGAGGCCAGCGCGAGCATGTCCTCGAAGTCCGAGTTCGCCTTGGGCAGCTTGAAGACGATCGTCTTGTCGTCGGGCGTCTCGATCGCCTTCAGGCCGAGCTTGTCCTTGGACTTGTCCTTGTAGGGGCCCTTGTACTCGCTCTTCGGGTCCAGGATGTCCTTCACGTAGACCGGGCCGCCCGACAGCACGTCCTGCGCCCACTGGCGCTCGATGCCGTACTTGACGTCCTTGGAGGTGATGGGCTTGCCATCCTCCCAGGTGACCCCGTCACGCAGCGTGTACGTGTAGGTCTTGCCGCCGTCCGTGACCTTGCCGAGGCCCGTGGCGAGGTCCGGGGTGAGTTCGGCACCCGCCTTGCCCGGCTCGGCCTTGCCCGTGATGAGCGTGCGGCTGTAGTAGCGCATGAAGTTCCACGCCATGCCGTAGTAGCCGCGCGTGGTGTCCCACGAGTCGGCGTCCTGGGCGCTGGCGAACTTCAGCTCGCCGCCCTTCTTCGACGAGGCGTTGGCGACCTTGTTGTTACCGGCGTTGAAGCCGGCCGCGCCGCCGCTCTTGCCGTCGTCCTTGCTGTCGCCGCCGCCGCACGCAGCCGTGCTCAGCAGTGCTGCGACCACGGCAGCTGCGGCCACGGCCTGCTTGCGCCGCCCTGAGGTGCGTTGGGTAGTCACGATCTCGGATCCTCCGAAATGATGTAGGCGGCCTGTGAATGAGTCACAGGCCCCGGGGGTACGGCTGTTCAGCGGGAAGCCTTCGGGTCCAGCGCGTCACGCACGCCGTCGCCGAAGAGATTGAAGGCGAGCACGGTGATGAAGATCGCCACACCGGGGATCACCATGTACATGGGATCCGAGTCGTAGTAGTCGATCGCCGAGGAGAGCATCTGTCCCCACGAGGCGGTCGGCGGCTTGACGCCGACGCCCAGGAAGCTGAGCGCCGCCTCGGTGAGGATGTTGGTCGGGATCATCATCGTCGTGTACACGATGATGGGCGCGATGAGGTTGGGCAGCAGCTCCTTGAACAGGATGTAGAACCGCCCGGCGCCCAGGCTCCGCGCCGCCTCCACGTACTCGCGCTCGCGCAGCGAGAGCGTCTGGCCGCGCACGACACGTCCGACGTAGGGCCAGCCGAAGAAGCCGATCACCAGGATCATGACGAACAGGCGCACGCCGGTACCCGTCAGGCCCAGCATCTCGTTCGGCATGACCGAGACGAGGGCGATGATGAACAGCAGCTGCGGGAAGGCCAGGAGACCGTCCATCACGCGGCTGATGGCCGCGTCCACCCAGCCTCCGAAGAAGCCCGCCAGGATGCCGAGGACGGTCCCGAGGACCACGGCGACCAGGGCGGACAGGAAGCCCACGAGGAGCGAGATGCGGGCTCCGTAGATGATGCGGGCGAAGATGTCGCGGCCGCTCACCGGTTCGACGCCGAAGAGGTGGTCGCCGCTGATGCCGCCCAGCGAGCCGGTGGGCGTGGAGAACAGCGGGTCGATCAGGTCCTCGTGGTGGGACTCGGGATCCTGGCCGATCAGGTTGGCGATCACGGGGGCGAGGATCGCGACCGCGATGAGCAGGAGGACGACGACACCGCCCGTGAGTGCGAGCTTGTCCCGCTTGAGGCGCTCCCAGGCGATCCGGCCGAGGGAGCGTCCTTGAACCGCCTTCGGATCGGCGCTGACCACCGCCGCTTCCTCGGCCGCGCTCGGGGCCGCTTCAGCGGTCGGCTCGTGCAATGGTGCCGTCATCTGGCAGGGACCCCTCTCAACCGGCGGTAGCCGGCCCACACGTGCCGCTGTAGCGGCATGATCAGTCCGTCGTACAAAGGGGCGAACACCCCTGGACCGGGAGTCTTTAACGCCTCGGCGATCTGTTGCCAGACTTGGCGGTGAATGGATGCCTAAACGTGATGCGGGCAGGGGGGTTCCGTTATCCGGACGGCGGGTAACGGGGGCCGGACACGGGGCAATTGGGCCGCAAGGGTCCACGAGGGCCCTTATCCCGTCGCCTCGTCCGCAACGCGGACATCACGCCCTTTCGCCTTCGGGCACGCTGGTCAGCGCCCGGTGGCACGTCGAAGGGACGCGGCCGGGCGCCGTTCTCGCGACGGCTTTCGGGGTCAGTACGGCCGCGGCTGCGGGTAGCCGTACCCGCCGGCCGCCGGCGCCTGGGCGGGCGCCGCGTGCGCCTCACGGTCGTAGAAGGGCCGCGCCTTGGCGCGCAGCCACATCGCCACCGGGTCGTACTCGTCGGACATGGCGACGGTCGACACGGGCAGCCCGTCGGGGACCGCGCCGATCGACTGCTGCATCATCGCCCGCACCGAGTCGACGGCGGACGGGGAGGTGTCGTAGACGTCGAGACCGATGGCCAGGTAGGGCGCGCCGAGGGCGGGCTGCACCCAGGCGCGGCGCAGCGAGCGCACGGCGGAGGTGCGGTGCGCGTTCTGCGTGAGGAGGGCGTAGAACTGCGGGATCTCGATGCCCGGTTCCGACAGCCGCAGCGGTCCCGTCGGCTGGCGCTCGAGGCCGGTGGCGATGCGCCGCAGGTCCAGCCAGGGGATGCCGACGCCGCCGCCGGGGGCGTGCGGGTTCAGCCAGAGACCGAAGTGGTCGGGGTAGAGGGTGCGGGCGACGTCGAGGCCGTCGACGACCTCGTACGAGCGGTTCCAGCCGCTGGCGGACAGCTCCTGGGCCGAGGTCACGCAGGGGGCGTAGCCGTAGCCGCCGACCTCCATGTTCCCGTACTGGGCGTCCGGCGAGCCCGCCTGGCCGTGCCAGAGCAGCATCCAGATCTGGCCGTTCGACGGGTTCGCGAGCGCGCTGAGGAGCGCCTCGTAGGCGTCGTAACGCCCGGGCGTCACCTGGCGCAGCATGTGCTCGACCTGCCCGGCCGCGGCCGTGCCCGACGCGCTCACCCTCAACCGCCCCTTCGCGAACAGATCATCATGAACTCCCCCATCGCCCCCGGGGCGTTCGCACGGCATCCCGTCCGGGAGCGCGTCACCACCTCGACCGAGCCATGAAACCAGCTTAAGCGGCGTTCCTGACAGGAACTTGACGCACGCCTTCGCCGGCCGGCGTGGCGCCGGGTGCGCGGTCCGGCGCGGGTCCCGCCCGCTCAGTACTCCCGCAGGTAGAAGGGCCGCACCCGGGCGCGCATCCAGTCGCCCACCGGGTCCTGGGCGACGTCGAGGAGGACCAGGTTCACCGGCCGGTCCACCGGGACCCGGCCGAGCGCCCGGCCGAGCGCGTCCAGCGGGTACGTCCGTGCCGGGCCCTCCCATTCGGACAGTTCGACACCGACGAACATCACCGGGTCGCCGCCCTCGATGCTGGCCAGGCAGCGGCGGGCGGTCAGCACCACACCGGTGGCGGCGAACTCGGCCGAGGCCGCGGACAGGAAGTCGACCGGGTCGTCCTGCCAGTCGGGTTCGAACAGCCGGACCCGGCCGCCGCTCGCGGGTCCGTCCAGTGGGGTCCGCCCGGTGCGGCACAGTTCGGCGACGGCGGGCGGCGGGAGCGGCACGCCGACCACGCCGTCCGGGTTGACCGCGAGACCGACCTGCGGGGGCAGTCCGCGCGCGAACTCGACGGCGGGCGCGATCGTGTACGCCATGTGGGCACCGGCGACCTGGCGGAACTGCTCCTCCGAGCTGAAGACCGGGACGTACGCCTGCCCCTCGATCTCCAGCATGGGCAGGTCGAGCGGGCCGCTGTGCGGGCCGCCGCCGTTCGGCAGCGGGATCCACAGGAAGCTGCGGCCGAGGACCTCGACGATCCGGGCACCGGCCGACGGCACGCCGAGGGACGCGGAGAGGACCTCCTCCAGTTCGTTGCCTGGCCATCCGCCGTGCGGATGGGGGTGCGGGTACGCCTGTGCCGGGATGTCCATCTGTCTACCGCCTGCTGTGAACCGCTGTTCCGGCTGGAAACCCTAACCGGTGGGCGCGTACGGGGGGTCAGTCGCCGAAGTCGATCCGGCGCAGCACGTCCGCCGCCGCCCGGTCGATGAGGACCGCCGAGCCGCAGCCCTTCGGCAGATCCCCCTTCTCGACGGACCGCAGCAGCAGCCCGGCCGCCCGGCGGTGGCGGAGGAACGCGTAGCGCGAGACGCCGCGGCCGCGCTCGCGCTGGCCGTCCAGGGCGGTGTCCGGCGTGACGTCGAGGAGCAGCAGGTGCAGGGTGCCGCCCCGGCGGCGGGCCTCGCGGGCGAGCCAGCGGCGCACCCAGGTCTGTGTGCCGCAGTCGTGCACGACGACGCCGGCGCCCGAGCGCAGCGTGCGGTGCAGTCCGGTGTAGTGCGCGAGCCGGACGACGGGGCGGTAGAGCGCGTACGGCAGGAAGCGGGACAGGCGGGTGTCCCAGCGGTCGCGGGCGTCCTGGGAGTCGACGCGCGCGCCGCGCACGGCCCGGCGCATCAGCGTCGACTTGCCGCTGCCGGGCAGACCGGTCACCACGACGACGTCGGCGGCGCCGAAGGACAGGCCGTGCGGGCTGTGTCCCGCGCGCTCGCGCAGATCGCGGACGACGGGTCCCGGCATCGGTCCGCACGCCTCCCGGGCCGGGACACCGGGCTGTTCGGGCACCGCGAGTCCCGAACCCGTCGCGTACGCCGTGGTCCTATTCACCCTGATCGTCCTCCCCCTCGGATCCGGAGTCCCATCCCATTCGAGTGTAAAGAGAAGGTAATGCGGGACGCCTCTCGTTTCCGTCCTCGTCCTGCCACAGACCGGTCACAGGTCTTCCGCCGCCGGCCGGACGGGCCGCCCCTGCCGGGTTTCACGGATGCGTGCAATGATGTGCCCGCCAACTGCATACCGGCCGCTTGAATCCGCGCGGGAGAGTCCCGGGGCATCGGTCCCCGGGCGCCGAAGGAGCAAGTCCCTCCCTTGAATCTCTCAGGCCCCGATACCGCGCGGGCGAGGCACATCTGAAAAGCGGGCCGCTGACCAGTGGCTCCACCCACGGTGCAAGTCACGACCACCGGTTCGCCGGGTCGTGATGAACCTCTCAGGTTCCGATGACAGATGGGGAGGAACGACCTCGCCGTCATGCCTTGGGAGCCCCACCGATGAGCAGTAACGCCCCCCGTCACACCGCGCTCGACGCCCTGCACCGGTCGCTCGGCGCGACGATGACCGACTTCGCCGGCTGGGACATGCCCCTGCGCTACGGCTCCGAGCGCGACGAGCACCTCGCGGTGCGCACCCGGGCCGGTCTCTTCGACCTCTCCCACATGGGCGAGATCACGGTCACCGGACCGCAGGCCGCCGCCTTCCTGAACTTCGCCCTCGTCGGCAACATCGCCTCGGTCGGGGTCGGCCGCGCCCGCTACACGATGATCGTCCGCGCGGACGGCGGCATCCTCGACGACCTGATCGTGTACCGGCTCGGGGAGCAGGAGTACATGGTGGTCGCGAACGCCTCCAACGCCCAGGTGGTGCTGGACGCGCTGACGGAGCGGGCCGCCGGTTTCGACGCCGAGGTGCGCGACGACCGTGAGGCGTACGCGCTGATCGCGGTCCAGGGCCCGGAGTCCCCCGGCATCCTCAAGTCCCTCACCGACGCCGACCTCGACGGCCTCAAGTACTACGCGGGTCTGCCCGGCACGGTCGCGGGCGTCCCGGCGCTGATCGCGCGCACCGGCTACACCGGCGAGGACGGCTTCGAGCTGTTCGTGGCGCCGGCCGACGCCGAGAAGCTGTGGCAGGCGCTGACCGAGGCGGGAGCCCCGGCCGGGCTCGTCCCCTGCGGGCTGTCCTGCCGCGACACGCTCCGCCTGGAGGCGGGCATGCCGCTGTACGGGCACGAGCTGACGACGTCGCTCACCCCCTTCGACGCGGGCCTCGGACGGGTCGTGAAGTTCGAGAAGGAGGGCGACTTCGTGGGCCGGGAGGCCCTGTCCGCGGCCGCCGCCCGCGCGCAGGACGACCCGCCGCGCGTGCTCGTCGGGCTCGTCGCCGAGGGCCGCCGCGTGCCGCGCGCCGGCTACTCCGTCGTCGCCGGCGGTGAGGTCATCGGCGAGGTCACCTCCGGCGCGCCCTCCCCGACGCTCGGCAGGCCGGTCGCCATGGCGTACGTCGACGCCACGCACGCCGCTCCCGGCACGGCCGGTGTGGGTGTGGACATCCGGGGCAGCCACGAACCGTACGAGGTCGTGGCGCTGCCGTTCTACAAGCGCCAGAAGTGACACCGGTCCCCGCGCGCCTCACGTGACACCGGCCCGGGCGCCGGACACGACACCGGCCCGGGTACCGGACACGGCACCGGCCATGTGCCGGAAGTGACACCGGCCCGGGCACCGGGCCGGACACCTGCCCCGGGCGCCGGAAGCGGCGCCGGGCGCGTCCGTCCGGTTCAGCTACGTCCCCGCTTCATCAGCACTCCCCCGCGTACAGGAGAATTCAGGCCATGAGCAACCCCCAGCAGCTGCGTTACAGCAAGGAACACGAGTGGCTGTCGGCCGCCGAGGACGGCGTCTCGACGGTCGGCATCACGGAGCACGCGGCCAACGCGCTCGGCGATGTCGTGTTCGTCCAGCTCCCGGAGGTCGGTGACACCGTGACCGCGGGCGAGACCTGCGGCGAGCTGGAGTCGACCAAGTCGGTCAGCGACCTGTACGCCCCGGTCACCGGCGAGATCGTCGAGGCCAACCAGGACGTCGTGGACGACCCGTCCCTGGTGAACTCGGCTCCCTTCGAGGGTGGCTGGCTGTTCAAGGTGCGCGTCACGGACGAGCCGGCCGACCTGCTCTCCGCGGACGAGTACACCGAATTCACCGCAGGCTAAGGACTCCCGACTGATGTCGCTTCTGAACACGCCCCTTCATGAACTCGACCCGGACGTCGCCGCCGCGGTCGACGCCGAGCTGGACCGCCAGCAGTCCACCCTGGAGATGATCGCCTCGGAGAACTTCGCTCCGGTCGCGGTCATGGAGGCCCAGGGCTCGGTCCTCACCAACAAGTACGCCGAGGGCTACCCGGGCCGCCGTTACTACGGCGGCTGCGAGCACGTCGACGTGGTCGAGCAGATCGCCATCGACCGCGTGAAGGCGCTCTTCGGCGCCGAGCACGCCAACGTCCAGCCGCACTCGGGCGCCCAGGCCAACGCGGCCGCCATGTTCGCGCTGCTCAAGCCGGGCGACACGATCATGGGCCTGAACCTCGCGCACGGCGGGCACCTGACCCACGGCATGAAGATCAACTTCTCCGGCAAGCTCTACAACGTGGTCGCGTACCACGTCGACGACGCCACCGGTCGGGTCGACATGGCCGAGGTCGAGAAGCTGGCCAAGGAGTCCCGGCCGAAGCTGATCGTGGCCGGCTGGTCCGCGTACCCGCGTCAGCTCGACTTCGCCGCGTTCCGCCGGATCGCGGACGAGGTCGGCGCCTACCTGATGGTCGACATGGCGCACTTCGCCGGTCTGGTGGCGGCGGGGCTGCACCCGAACCCGGTGCCGCACGCGCACGTGGTCACCACCACCACGCACAAGACGCTGGGCGGCCCGCGCGGTGGCGTGATCCTGTCCACCGCCGAGCTGGCGAAGAAGATCAACTCCGCTGTCTTCCCCGGTCAGCAGGGCGGTCCGCTGGAGCACGTGATCGCCGCCAAGGCGGTCTCCTTCAAGGTCGCCGCCACGGACGACTTCAAGGAGCGCCAGCAGCGCACCCTGGACGGCGCCCGGATCCTGGCCGAGCGGCTGGTCCGGGACGACGTCAAGGCCGTCGGCGTCGACGTCCTCTCCGGCGGCACGGACGTCCACCTCGTCCTCGTCGACCTGCGCAACAGCGAGCTGGACGGGCAGCAGGCCGAGGACCGTCTCCACGAGGTCGGTATCACGGTCAACCGCAACGCCATCCCGAACGACCCGCGCCCGCCCATGGTCACCTCCGGCCTGCGCATCGGCACGCCCGCCCTCGCCACCCGCGGCTTCCGGGCCGAGGACTTCGCCGAGGTCGCGGACATCATCGCCGAGGCGCTCAAGCCGTCGTACGACGTGGACTCGCTCAAGGCCCGGGTGTCCGCTCTGGCCGCCAAGCACCCGCTGTACCCCGGCCTGAAGTAAATTCGTACGCTTTTTTGCCGTACGGGTCTTTTCGTGGCACCGTCTTCATTCGTACGAACGTCCGGGGCACCGCGCACACTGGAAGCTGAGCGCGGTGCCCCGCCGCATGCACCGCCCCGCACGACCGGCTGACAACGGCGTCCGCCGAAACCCCTAGGAGTCCTCCGTGGCCATCTCGGTCTTCGACCTGTTCTCGATCGGCATCGGCCCGTCCAGTTCCCACACGGTCGGCCCGATGCGCGCGGCCCGCATGTTCGCCCACCGGCTGCGCAACGAGGAGCTGCTCACCCCGACGGCCTCGATACGCGCCGAGCTGTACGGCTCCCTCGGCGCGACCGGCCACGGCCACGGCACTCCCAAGGCCGTGCTGCTCGGCCTCGAGGGCGCCTCCCCGCGGACGGTGGACGTGGAGGGCGCCGACGAGCGCGTCGAGGCGATCCGCACCGGTGGCCGTCTCGCGCTGCTCGGCGAGCACGAGATCGCCTTCTCCTTCGACGACGACCTGGTCCTGCACCGCCGCAAGGCCCTGCCGTACCACGCGAACGGCATGACGCTGTGGGCGTACGACGCCGACGGCAAGGAGCTGCTGTCGAAGACCTACTACTCCGTCGGCGGCGGTTTCGTGGTCGACGAGGACGCGGTGGGCGAGGACCGCATCAAGCTGGACGACACGGTCCTCAAGTACCCCTTCCGCACGGGTGACGAACTGCTGCGCCTGACGAAGGAGACCGGTCTGTCGATCTCCGCGCTGATGCTGGAGAACGAGCGGGCCTGGCGCACGGAGGAGGAGATCCGCGAGGGGCTCCTGGAGATCTGGCGGGTGATGCAGGCGTGCGTGTCGCGCGGCATGTCCCGCGAGGGCATCCTGCCGGGCGGCCTGAAGGTCCGCCGCCGGGCGGCCCTCTCGGCCCGGCAGCTGCGCGCCGAGGGCGACGCGCCGGCCCACGCCATGGAGTGGATCACCCTCTACGCGATGGCCGTGAACGAGGAGAACGCGGCCGGGGGCCGGGTCGTCACCGCGCCCACCAACGGCGCCGCCGGCATCATCCCGGCCGTCCTGCACTACTACGTCAACTTCGTGCCGGGCGCCGACGAGGAGGGAGTCGTGCGCTTCCTGCTCGCGGCCGGCGCCATCGGCATGCTCTTCAAGGAGAACGCCTCCATCTCCGGCGCCGAGGTCGGCTGCCAGGGCGAGGTCGGCTCCGCCTGCTCCATGGCCGCAGGTGCGTTCGCGGAGGTCCTCGGCGGCAGCCCCGAACAGGTCGAGAACGCCGCCGAGATCGGCATGGAGCACAACCTGGGCCTGACCTGCGACCCCGTCGGCGGCCTGGTCCAGATCCCGTGCATCGAGCGCAACGGCATGGCCGCGGTCAAGGCCGTGACCGCGGCGAAGATGGCCATGCGCGGCGACGGCTCCCACAAGGTCTCCCTCGACAAGGTCATCAAGACCATGAAGGAGACGGGCGCGGACATGTCCGTCAAGTACAAGGAGACGGCGCGCGGGGGGCTCGCGGTGAACATCATCGAGTGCTGAGCCCCGCCGGTGCGTACAGGGGTGGGCCCAAGGAAGTAAGGGAAAAACAAGGGAGTCGGCGCTTGTTCCGCCGCTCCCCCCGCTCCCCCTTCCTCCCCCCACGCACCAGGAGTCGCCATGCTGCGCGGCATCGACGTGAGCGCCTATCAGTCGTCGTCCTACTCCACCGACGGTCTGTCCTTCGTCTTCGTGAAGGCCACGGAAGGCCGTTCGTACGTCAATCCGAGGCTGAACGCCCAGGCGAAGCGGGCCCGGGACGCCGGCTGCGTCGTCGGGTTCTATCACTTCCTGTGGCCGGGCAACCTCACCGCGCAGGCCGAGTACTTCCTCGCCGAGGCTCCGGAACGGGCGGGCGACATCCTCGCCGTCGACTGGGAGAGCACGGGCGACGGGACCCACGCGAGCAACGCCGAGAAGGACCGCTTCCTGCGCATCCTGAAGGAACTGCGTCCCGGCCACCGCGTCGTCCTGTACTGCAACCGCAATTTCTGGCTCAACGTGGACACCACCTCGTACGCGGGCGACGGTCTGTGGATCGCCGACTACGTGACGGCGGGAAAGCCGCGGATCCGGGCCGACTGGACGTTCCACCAGTACACCGACCACCCCCTGGACAAGGACGTGGCGGACTTCACCAGCGCGGCCGACCTGCGGGAATGGGCCAACCCGTAGGCTTCCCGGCATGGGTGGGACAGTGACCGCGGTCAGCCGCAACGGGACGTATTCCTTCACCAAGCCGAACCGGGAGAGCATCACGCTGCTCGAGGGGCTCGGGGTCGAGGGGGACGTGCACGCGGGCGTGACCGTCAAGCACCGGTTCCGGATGCGGAAGGACCCCTCGCAGCCCAATCTGCGGCAGGTGCATCTCATCCACGAGGAACTGTTCGAGGAGCTCCGCGCGGCGGGTTTCACCGTCACGCCCGGGCAGCTCGGGGAGAACGTCACCACCCGCGGGATCGATCTGCTGGGCCTGCCGGCCGGGGCGCTGCTGCGGCTCGGGGACGAGGCCGTGGTCGAGATCACCGGGCTGCGCAATCCGTGCGCGCAGATCGACGGCTTCCAGAAGGGCCTGCTCAAGCAGGTGGCCGGGCGGGACGAGCACGGTGCGGCCGTCGTCAGGTCCGGCGTCATGAGCGTCGTACGGGCCGCAGGCGTGGTGCGGCCCGGGGACCCGATCGGGATCGAGTTGCCGGACGGGCCGCACCGGCCGTTGCGGATCGTCTGAACGGGAACGGGAACGGGCGCGGGCGCGGTCAGCCGCGGTGGTCCGCCGGGCGTTCCGCAGGGGCCTGAGCGAGCGCCTTCGTCACCTCGTCGACGCCCGCACGCAGCCCGTAGACCGGGGTGCCCGGCTGCTGGCGCCAGGAGTCGTCCAGGCCGCCGGCGTCGACGCTGTCGAAGCCGAGTTCGTCGACGAGGGTACGGACGACCCGCTTGGCGGCCTCGTCGTCCCCGGCCACCGGGAGGGCGATGCGGTCGGGGTCGCCCGCCGGGCGGCCGCGGTCCAGGATGTCCTGCGCGTAGGTGCCGTTGAAGACCTTGACGACGGTGTGGCCGAGCTGCTGGGCCGTCCAGCGGCTCTCGGTCAGGCCCTCGTCCTCGATCGCGGCGATCCGGCCGTCGCGCTGCTGCGGGTAGTAGTTGCCCGTGTCGATCACGGCGACGTCCTCGGCCGCGCCGTCGAGGACCCCGGACGGCAGGTCGGGCACCGCCTTGAGGGGGATGGTGACGACGACGACTTCGGCGCCGCGTGCCGCCTCCTCGACCGGTACGGGCGTCGCCCCGGTCTCCTCGGCGAGGGCGGTGAGGGTGTGCGGACCGCGGGAGTTCGCGACGGAGACCTCGTGTCCGAGGGCGGTGAGCCTGCGCGTGAGGTTGCCGCCGATGTTGCCCGCTCCGATGATGCCGATTTTCATGGCTCGCCCTTCCGGGGGTCGGATGTGTGCTGACGCGCACCAGTAACCCCCGGACGCGGGGCAGCTATTCCGAGGGGCGGGCGGACGGGTGACGGGAACAACCGGAAGGGGCGCCCCCGCGGTCGCGGTGGGCGCCCCTTCTCCGGCCGGCTCACTTGTTGAGGTGGGCCCAGAACTCGTCGAACGAGAGGAGCTTGTCCCCGTCGATGTCACGGGAGGCGATCACGGCCTCCGCGACCGACTCGGTGACGTTCCAGTCCCCGCCCTGGGCGAGAGCGGTCTTGAACTCGGCGGCCGTGACGAACCCGTCGCCGTCCGCGTCGATCCGCTCGAACGCCTTGCGTGCTTCCTCGATGTCCGCCACCGGATCCGCCCCTTCTTGGTGCTTCATGCAGGCCCATCGGCCCAACTGACGGAGGTCAGATTAACGGTCCGCCCGCGGACGCGGCGCGGCGCCCACCCGGGCCGGTGCCCGGGCGCGCGGGGCCGTGCCCGATCATGGGTGCGGGCCGGCCGTCGTGGTGGGCGGGGACGCGGTGCGAGCGGAAGGGGTGGCGGCATGGCCGGCACGCTGCGGGACATCCTGGACGCGGCGGCCCGCGGGGTCTTCCCGCCCACCGACGGCCGCACCACCGTCGTACCGCAGCACTCCGCCCGCGACGCGGGCGTCCTCGCCTTCACCGCGCACTCCGTCGTGTTCACCGACGAGGACCCGGCCTGGGTGCACGGGACCCTGCGCGCCCTGGACTGCGATCCGCTGGCGGCGACCATGAACCCGCGGTTCCTCGCCGCCTTCATGGACCGCACCGGGCGCTCCACGGACACGGTCGATCTGCTGACCGTGGCCGCGCCGCTGCCCGGGGAGCCGCCGCTCGCGCTGACGGAGATCGACGACCCCGGTCACCCCCGGGTGGTCCGGGCGCGCACGCGACGGGACGGCGTGCGGGTGTGGACGGCGGGCGGGGCCGTACTCGTGCTGGGGCGCGGGGTCGCGGGACGGCTGGAGGCCGCGGTCGAGGTGCCGGAGTCCGTACGGCACCAGGGGCTGGGGCGGGCCCTCGCGGCGGCGGCGCGGCACCTGAGCGCGGGTGAGCCGGTGTGGGCCCAGCAGGCGGCCGGGAACGCCCGCAGTGTGCGGGCGTTCCAGGCGGCCGGTTACCGCCCGGTCGGGGCGGAGGCTCTCTTCGCCGGCCGGTGAAGCGGGCCTTGGGCCCGGCCGGGCGGGCTCAGTGCCAGGGTTCGTAGTGCGGGTTGCTCTCGCAGTCGCTCATGATCTCGGTCCTGGTCTTCTTGTCAACGGGGCAGACGCCGACGACGTACTGCCGCGCGATGCCGCCGGGGAACGCGACCTCGGCCTGGTCGGCCCACCGGTGGGTGTCACCGATGGTCTTGTTGACGTCGATGCCGCCGGGGGCGTCGATGTAGTAGTTGTAGGCGCTCTTCCACGTCTTGTAGAGGTCGTGGTCGTAGCTCGTCGAGACGTACGGCGAGGGCTGGTTGACCAGGACGTACTGCTCGATGTCGTACTGTCCGCCGACGGTGTCCTTCGGGTGGAAGCCCTGCTCGAAGACCGTCGCGGGGCCGCGGCCGTCGCTGCGGTAGAGGGTGCCGCAGGTCGTGCGCCACACCGGTTCGGGCGTGATGCGCCCGACGTCGACGCGGCGGTCGGCCGCCGCCGTGACCGGGTCGAAGAACTGCGGACAGGCGGGCGCGGCGGCCTTGGCGGGCGAGGCGGCCGGGGCAGCCGGGGCAGACGTCGCGGCGGAGGTGGCGAGGACGGCCGAGAGGGACAGGACGACGGCGGCGGCCCGTCGCCGCAGGCGAGTTGTGATCATGCGGAGCACGATCTCGGCTCTGCGGCGCCGGGTCCGGGACCGTCACTCGTACGGAGGCGTGTCACTGCGCCCGGTCGACGGGGCCGCCCGTCGCACCGGGCCGCCGGTCAGCGGAAGATGCCGGTGTGCCCCAGCGAGTAGCGGCCGGGCTGCGGGTACACCGCGAGGCCGTGCGGGCCGCTGCCGACCTTGATGCGGGCGAGCTGGGCACCGGTGCGGGTGTCGATGGCGTACACCTCGGAGTCGTAGCGGCCGGACAGCCACAGCACCTTGCCGTCGGCGGAGACGCCGCCCATGTCGGGGCTGCCGCCGTCGGGCAGGTGCCACTTCTTGGTCAGTTTGTCCTGGGCGAAGTCGAAGACGGAGACGGTGCCCTCGCCGCGGTTGGAGATGTACATCTCGCGCGAGTCGCGGCTGACGTAGAGGCCGTGGCAGCCCTTGCCGGTGGGCAGCAGGGTCGGTTCGGTGAACTTGTCGCCGTCCAGGACCCACATGCCGTGGGCCATCATGTCGGCGATGTAGAACTTCTTGCCGTCCGGGGAGATCTTCACGTCCTGCGGCATGGCGCCCTCGAACGGCAGCTTCCGCTGGGCGACGACCTTCATCTTCTCGGTGTCGACCTTGAGCAGCTCGCCGCTGAACTCGCAGGAGACGATGAAGTAGCGGCCGTCGGAGGAGAAGTCGGCGTGGTTGACGCCGTAGCAGCTGACCGGTTCGGTCTTGACGCGCTTCATGGTGTGCGCGTCCCGGAAGACCAGCTCGCGGTCGAGCGAGGCCATCACGATCGCGTACTTGCCGTGGGGCGTGAAGTAGAGGTTGTACGGGTCGTGCACGTCGACGGTCCGGCCCGCCCTGCCGGTCTTCGGGTCGATGGGCGTGAGGGTGTTGCCCTTGTCGTTGTTGACCCACAGCGTCTTCATGTCCCAGGACGGGACGACGTGCTGCGGCTGGGAGCCGACCGGGATCGTCTCGATGACCTCGTACGTGGCCGGGTCGATGACCGACACGGTGTTGGAGTTGGTGTTGGGGACGTAGACCCGGGAGGGGAAGTCCTTGACCACCGGGGAGAGCTTGCCGGGGCGGTCGGCCGCGTAGACGTCCGCCGGGTCCAGCACGGGCGGCATGCCGGGCAGCCCCCGGCTCTGCGGCGGCTGGGCGGGCCTGACGGGCGCCTTGGTGCCCAGGGCCTCGTCGGCGTGGTCCTTCGCCCCGCTCGCGCAGCCGGCGAGGGCGGTCAGTACGGCGCCCGCGATCAGGGCGCGCCTGGTGAGGTTCCGGTTGCGGTGCATCAGCTCAGCAGCTCCGTGGTGGTCACCGCGCGCAGTCCGCGGCGGGCGAGTTCTTCCAGGACGGCCGGGAGCGCGGCGACCGTGTCCGCGTACCCGAAGTGCAGGCTCACCACGGATCCGGCGCGGACCTCGCCCATGACCTTGCGGGTCACGGCGGCGGCGCCCGGCGAGGTGAAGTCCAGTGAGTCGACGTCGTACGAGAGGACGTGCGGGTAGCCCGCGCGGCGGGCCAGCCGCTCCACCAGCGGTGAGGCGCGCGGGGTGCGCGAGGGCCGGAACCAGGTGCCGGCGGACCCGGTGAGCCGCCGCAGCCGGTCCGCGCAGCCGCGGATCTCGGCGTAGGCGTCCGGCTCGGACATCGCGTTGATGTCGAGGTGGCGCAGGGTGTGGTTGCCGAGGTCGTGACCGCCGTCGAGGATGCGGCGGGCCATCTCCGGGTGCGCGTCCAGCCAGCTGCCGACGGCGAGCACGGTGACGCGGGCGCCGCGCCGCTCCGCCTCGCCCAGCAGGGAGCGGGCGATCGCGGGGTCCCCCTGTCCGTGGAAGGTGAGGGCGACCCGGGGCCGGGTGCGGGGGCCGTGCCCGATCTGCACGGGCTGTCCCGGGAAGCGGCGGGCCGCGGGCGCCGGGTGGGGCGAGGCGGACGGGTGCGGGGTGCCCGGGGCGCGGGCCGGGTCCGCGGCGGCCCCCTTCGGGGAACACGCGGCGAGGGCCCCGGCTGCGGCGAGCCCGGCACCCGCACGCAGCGCCGAACGGCGATCGGTCGTGGTCACCTGCCCCATTTAAGGGGGATTGAGACGGAAATGCGCCGATTGACGACGGGAACGACGAACGCGGGTCGCGAGAAGCGGGCCCCTCCGCGCCCGAGAAGCGGGGCCGGGGCGGAGCCTCCTGGCGGGTGCGGGGGCGCGAGGTGACCCGGGGTGGCCCGAAGGGGCAGGCACCGGGGCGGGCGCGGGGGCCCGGGGTGGCCCGAAGGGGCAGGCACCGGGGCGGGCGCGGAGGGCCCGGGGTGGCCCGGGGACGTCCGAGGGTGCGGGCCGGGAAAGGGGGACACGGACGTCAGGTCGGGGCGGACGTCAGCGGTCGGCGACCCTCATCTCGAACCACGTGGTCTTGCCGCGCGGCAGCAGGTCGACGCCCCAGCGGTCGGAGAGCTTGTCGACGAGGAAGAGCCCCCGGCCGCTCAGGTCCGTCTCCTGGACCGGCAGCAGACAGGGCAGCCCCCGGGAGGGGTCGCGCACCTCGACGCGGATCCAGCCGCGCCGGCGCCGCATCCGGAGGCCGAAGACCCGGGCGCCGGTGTGCCGCACGGCGTTGCCGACGAGTTCGGAGACGAGTAACACCGCGTCCTCGGTCATCTTCGGCGAGAGCCCCCAGTGGCGCAGCACCACCACCTGGACGAGCCGTCGCGCGGTGGCCGCGGACTCCGGACGGGACGGCAGGGGCACCTCGCCCTCCGTGGGATTGCCGAACAACTCCAGCGCCTTCAGCGCCCGTTCGTCCTCCATCGCCGGTGACCAGCGCGCCGCGGTCGAGTGCCGCCGCGGCTGTTCGACACCCTCCAGCCCCGCCATGCCACCATCATGGCCGCACGCCGGGCCCTCCGGGGCGGTTCCGAGGGAATACGCCCCCCGGAATCGCTCGTTCCGCAGTGGCCGTCCGGCATATGCCACGGGTAATTCAAGAGCGGTGACAGCACGTCCGACCTGCGGCGCGAACCCCCTCGCAGGCAGGTGCGGCAGGGGCTCGTTCAGTCGTCCTTAAGGTTGTCTTAAGGCGGACATAAACCAGCCCTACGGGGGACGCGGGGCGGGAGGCCGCGTCAACCGCGAGGCAGACGCGGCGTCAAGTGTGGCGTGATCAGAGGAACTTGGCCTTGCCGGGGCCCTCGTCCACGAAGCTGCGCATGCCCCGCTCGCGGTCCTCCGTCGCGAACAGCCCGGCGAACCAGTTCCGCTCGATGGCCAGTCCGGTCTCCAGGTCGGTCTCCAGGCCGGCGTCGATGGACTCCTTGGCGGCGCGCAGCGCGACGGCGGGTCCCTGCGCCAGCTTCGCGGCCCACGCGTGCGCCTGGGCGTACACCTCGTCCGCGGGGACGACCCGGTCGACGAGCCCGAGGGTCAGGGCCTCGTCCGCCTTGACCATGCGGCCCGTGAAGATGAGGTCCTTGGCCCTGGAGGGGCCGATCAGCCGGGAGAGGCGCTGGGTGCCGCCGGCTCCGGGGATCAGGCCGAGCAGGATCTCCGGCTGGCCGAGCTTCGCGTTGTCCGCGGCGATGCGGTAGTCGGCGCAGAGCGCCAACTCGCAGCCGCCGCCGAGCGCGTAGCCGGTGACCGCGGCGACGACCGGCTTGGGGATGCGGGTGACGGCGGTGAAGGAGTCCTGCAGGGCCCGGGACCGCACGATCATCGCCGCGTGGTCCATGGCCTGCATCTCCTTGATGTCCGCGCCGGCCGCGAACACCTTCTCGCCGCCGTACAGCACCACCGCGCGCACGTCGGTGCGGCGCGTGGCCTCCTCGGCGAGTTCCTTGAGGCGGTCCTGGGTGGCGATGTCCAGCGCGTTCATCGGCGGACGGTCGAGGCGGATGGTGCCGACGCCTTCGGCGACTTCGAGATGCACAGTCATGGGAGCAGGTTAGTGGGCGTTAACGGCAACGGGCCCGGTGTGCTCGGTCACAGCGGCACACCGGGCCCGTCAGGCGTTTCAGGGACCTAGGGCCTGTCGTTTGATCACGCCGGCGTCGCGGGGTCCGGCACGCACATCTGCGGCGTTGTCGTCGGTCGCCGACGCTCCGCGTCGACTCCCTCCTCCGCCTTGCAGCTGCACGCGCCAGACCCCACTCGGGTCGGTCAGGACGAACCGTCGGTCACAGCCAGCGTGATCCAAACGACAGGCCCTAGGCGGTCCACTTCTCCCAGGACATGTTCCAGCCGTTGAGCCCGTTGTCCGGGGCCACGGTCCTGTCGTGGGAGTTCTTCACGACGACCACGTCACCGACCATCGAGTGGTCGAAGAACCACGCGGCGGGCACGCTCCGGTCGCCGCCGCCGCGCACGTCGCGCAGACCGACGCAGCCGTGGCTGGCGTTGTAGTTGCCGAAGGCGTCGCCGCCCCAGTAGTTGCCGTGGATGAACGTGCCCGAGTTGGTCAGGCGCATCGCGTCCGGCACGTCCTTGATGTCGTACTCACCGCCGTAGCCGACGGTCTCGCCGTTCATCCGGGTCACCCGCAGGCGCTCGCTGATGACCATCTGGCCGTTCCAGGTCTCGTAGCCGGGCTTGCCGGTGGTGACCGGGATGGTCTTGAGGGTCCTGCCGTCGCGCTTGACGGTCATCTTCTTCGTCTTGACGTCGACGGTGGAGACCTGGCTGCGGCCGATCGTGAACTTCACGGTCCTGGCCTGCTTGCCGTAGACCCCGGGCCGGCCCTCGACACCGTCGAGGTTGAACTCGACGGTGACCTTCGTGCCGGCCTTCCAGTACTCCTCGGGACGGAAGTCGAGGCGGTCGTTGCCGAACCAGTGCCCCTGGACGTCGACGGCGGGCTCGGTCCTGACCGCGATCGCCTTCTCGACGTCCTCCGGGTGCGTGATGCCCCGCGTGAAGTGGACCGAGAAGGGCATGCCCACGCCGACCTCGGCGCCGTTCTCGGGCGTGTAGATGCCGACGAAGGTGTTCTTCGGGGTCAGCGTGGTGAACGCGGACTCCTCGGCGGACTCACGGCCGTCGGCGTCCTCGGCCACCGCGTGGACCTTGTACTTGGTGGCCGCGGCCAGATGCGTCGAGGGCGTCCAGGTGGCGCCCCCGCCGGTCATCTTCCCCTCGACCGCGTTGCCCTTGGTGTCCTCGACCTTCACCTCGGTCAGCCTGCCCTTGGCCGCGGTCACCTTGAGTGCGCCGCTGGTCCGCACGCCGTCGGCGCCGTCCTTGGGCGCGACCGTCACGACGGCCGCCGACGCGCTGGTGTCCGCCGTGCCCGACTCGCCCTTGCTCCTCCCGGACCCGGAGTCCGTGTCCCCGCCCCCGCCGCACGCGGTCACCGCGCACAACAGGGCACCCAGCAGCAGTGCCAGGGCCCCCTTGTGCCGCGGTGTCCGCGCGCCAACCGACGCCCCCGATATCGGTCGCCCGTTCACAGTTGATCTCCCCTCGCACGGCCTGATCAGGCCCGCACCCCGGCGCGTCCCACGCGCGTATCGCGCTAATTAATCACACCGCCAGGAGGGTTGGATCCCCGTGATTGTCACCGTTCAGTCCCAAGTTCAACTGTCCGGAGGCGAGTCGGGGGCCGCTCGGTACGTGCCCCTATGTCGGGCTACTTCACCGCCGTGCCCGCTTTCCACCGCTTCCAGCCCATGTTCCATCCGCCTAGGCCGTTGTCGGGGGCGACCTTCTTGTCCTTGCTGTGGACGACCTCGACGACGTCACCGATGAGGCTGCGGTCGAAGAACCAGCCCGCGGGAGTCCGTGAACTGCCGCCCTTGACGTCCCGCAGGCCTACGCAGCCGTGGCTGACGTTGGTGTTGCCGAAGGAGTCCGGCGCCCAGTAGTTGCCGTGCAGGAAGGTGCCGGAGCCGGTGAGACGCATCGCGTGGGGGACGTCGGGGATGTCGTACTCGCCGCCGAAGCCGACCGTGCGGCTGTTCATCCGGGTCACCTCGAGCATCTCCGTGACGACCATTTTGCCGTTGTACGTCGTCGTCTTCGGCGCTCCCGCGGTGATCGGCACGGTGGCGAGGAGGTCACCGTCGCGGCGTACCTCCATGGTGTGCTCGGCGGCGTCGACGAGGCTCACCTGGCTGCGCCCGACGGTGAAGGTGAACGTCTTGTACTGGAGCCCGTAGACGCCGGGCGCCCCTTCCACGTCCCGCAGCCGCAGCGCCACCGTCACCCTGGTCCCCGGCTTCCAGTACTTCTGAGGCCGGAAGTCGAGCCGGTCCCGGCCGAACCAGTGCGGGCGGATGTCCACCGCGGGCACGGCGCTCACCCGGATCGCCCGCTCGACGGCGGCCCGGTGCTCGATCTCCCGGTTGAACTCCAGGGAGACGATCATCCCGGTGCCGACCGTGGAGCGGTTCTCCGGCGTCACGTACCCGACGAACCGCTCGTCCGGTACCGCCGTCCGGAACGTCGTGTGCCGGGCGGAGCGGCGTCCGTGGCCGTCCAGCGCCACCACGTCCACCGTGTACGTGGCGGCGAGGGCCAGTCTCCGGTCCGCGGGGCGCCAGGACAGGCCGTCGTCCGCGATGCGGCCGGGCACCTCGAACTCCTGTGCGTCCTGGGACTTGACCACCTTCACCGACTCCAGACGCCCGCTCGGCACCCGTACCCTCAGCTCCTCCCCCGGCCGCACCCCCTTGCGGCCGTCGTCCGGCGAGATCCGGATCACGTCCTCGGGTGAACGGGGTTTGCCGAGCACCTCGTCCATCCCGTTCGAGGTGCAGCCGGTGGCGGCGGCCAGCAGGGCCGCCCAGGTCAGTACGGCGGCCAGCACGGCCCCGGCGCGTCGCGCGCGTGTCTGTACGTGGATCACGACGGCCCAACGACCATGCCCCTCCGGGGGAAACGTGAGTGCGACCCAAGCTGTGGGCAGAACAGTGGGGAGGACGACGCGACGGGGAACCGCGGCCGGGACGCCACGGGCCCCTTTTCTTGTCGCTCCCCATCGAGCCGCAGGAGGCTGACCGGTGTCGAGCGCACCCGAGCAGGAGGCAGTCCAGGAAGGACATGCCGCGGGCGGCGGGCTGCCCACGCAGTCCGCCCTTCCGAGGAACGGCACACCGCGCGCGGCGCCCGTCGTGCCCGTGTGGCCGGGTACCCCGACTCCGCTCGGGGCACGCTTCAGGGTCGGCCCCGACGGCGTGCCGGGCACCAACTTCGCGCTGTGGGCGGGCGGCGCCGAGGCCGTGGACCTGTGCCTCTTCGACGAGCCGGGCGGCGGGGCGGCCGAGACCCGCGTCAAGCTCACCGAACTGACGCACGAGATCTGGCACGGCTTCGTCCCCGGCGTCTTCCCCGGCCGCCGGTACGGCTACCGGGTGCACGGCCGCTGGGACCCGTGGACCGGCGCCCGCTGGAACCCGGCGAAGCTCCTCCTCGACCCGTACGCGCGCGCCGTGGACGGCGACTTCAGCCTGCCGCCCGAGGTGTACGGGCACGTCCGCGACTGGCCCCAGCAGCACGTCGCGGACACGGTGCGCGACGACCGCGACTCGGCCCCCCACGTCCCCAAGGGGGTCGTCGTGCACGACGACGACGACTGGGCGGACGACCACCGGCCCAAGACGCCGTGGTCGGACTCGGTGATCTACGAGCTGCACGTACGGGGCTTCACCCGGCTGCACCCGGACATCCCGCAGGACCTGCGCGGCACGTACGCGGGCCTGGCGCACCCGGCGGCGATCGCACACCTGACGGCGCTCGGGGTGACGGCCGTGGAGCTGCTGCCCGTGCACCAGTTCGCGCACGAGGACCACCTGCTGCGCCGGGGCCTGCGCAACCACTGGGGCTACAACTCCATCGGTTACTTCGCCCCGCACGCGGCCTACTCCGCGACCGGGACCAGGGGCGAGCAGGTCGGCGAGTTCAAGCGGATGGTGCGGGCGCTGCACGCGGCCGGCATCGAGGTCATCCTCGACGTGGTCTACAACCACACGGCGGAGGCGGGCGAGCTCGGCCCGATGCTGTCGCTGCGCGGCATCGACAACCGGGGCTACTACCGGCTCCAGTCCGACGCCCGCCGGTACGCGGACTACACGGGCTGCGGCAACACCCTGCACGTGGTGCAGCCGCACGTCCTGCGGCTGATCACCGACTCGCTCCGCTACTGGGTGACGGAGATGGGGGTGGACGGCTTCCGCTTCGACCTGGCGGCGGCGCTGGCCCGCTCCATGCACGACGTCGACATGCTGTCCCCGTTCCTCGCCGTCATCGCGCAGGACCCGGTGCTGCGGCGGGTGAAGCTGATCGCGGAGCCGTGGGACGTGGGCTCGGGGGGATACCAGGTGGGTTCCTTCCCGCCGCTGTGGACGGAGTGGAACGACCGGTACCGCAACGCGGTGCGGGACTTCTGGCGCGGGGCCCTGCCGGACGTGCGGGACCTGGGGTACCGGCTGTCGGGGTCGAGCGACCTGTACGCCTGGGGCGGCCGGCGCCCGTACGCGTCCGTGAACTTCGTGACGGCCCACGACGGTTTCACCCTCCGGGACCTGGTCTCGTACGAGCGCAAGCACAACGAGGCCAACGGGGAGGGCAACCGGGACGGCACCGACGACAACCGCGCCTGGAACTGCGGGGTCGAGGGCGAGACGGACGAGGAGAGCGTCCTGGCCCTGCGGCGGCGCCAGTTGCGCAACCTCCTGACGACGCTGCTGCTGTCCACGGGGGTGCCGATGCTGGTCGCGGGCGACGAGTTCGGGCGGACGCAGCGGGGCAACAACAACGCGTACTGCCAGGACAACGAGATCAGCTGGGTCGACTGGTCACAGCTGGCGGATCCCGGGTGGCGGGCCCTGTTCGACCTGACGTCCCGGCTGATCGCCCTGCGGCACGAGCACCCGGTGCTGCGGACACGGGCCTTCTTCTCCGGGCGGGCGCACTCCGTCGACGGACTCCGGGACCTGGCCTGGTTCACCGCGCGCGGCACCGAGATGACGGAGCGGGACTGGTACGCGCCGGCCGCGACGCTCGGGATGTACCTGTCCGGGCGGGACATACCGGGGCGGGACGCCCGGGGAGCGCCCGTCGTCGACGACAGCTTCCTCGCGGTGCTGCACGCCGGGGACCGGCCGACGGCCTTCGTCCTGCCGGAGCCGCCGTGGGCCGCGGAGTACGAGGTCGTCGTGGACACCTCCCGGGAGGAGCAGCAGGAGGCACCGGGGGTGTTGCTCCCGGCCGGGACGACGGTCACGGTGCCGGCCCGTACGGTGCTGCTGCTGCGCGTCGCGGGGTGAGGGGCCACGGCACCGGCGCCCCGCCCGCGAGGGCGCCGGAGAGTCTCCGTCCGGGACCGCGGGACCGTCCCGGGTCCGGCCAAAACTCGGTGGGCTGTGTCAGTGGCGATCCGTAGGCTCGCCCCTGATGGCCACGACAGATGCAACGACCAAGGATCACCACGACCCCGTCGCGGGGCCCGGGCGGGCCGACGCCCGGGACGGCGGTGACACGAGCGACCACCCGGGCCGCGGCGGCTCCACCGTGCGCAGTCTGCTGCGCCTGTGGCCCTACGTCCGGCCCGTGCGGGCGCGGCTGTTCGGCGCGGCGGGCGTCGCGGTCGTCGCCTCCTGCACGGGGCTGGTGTTTCCGCTCGTCCTGAAGTGGCTGGTGGACGGGCCGGTCGCCGACGGGGATCCGCGCGGGGTGTGGCTCGGGGCGCTGTACCTGCTGCTGCTCGGGTTCGCCGAGGCGCTGCTGTTCGGAGTGCGCCGCTGGATGGTGGCGCGGCCGCTGGCGGGCGTCGAGGCGGCGATGCGCGCGGATCTCTACCGGCACCTCCAGCGGCTTCCGGTCGCCTTCCACGACCGCTGGGCCTCGGGGCAGTTACTGTCCCGCGGCACCACGGATCTGATGCTGCTGCGCATGTTCCTGGCGTTCCCGCTGACCTTCCTGCTGGTCAACGGTGTGACCATCCTCGCGGGCATGACCATCATGCTGCTCCAGCAGTGGAGCCTCGGGCTGGTGCTGCTGGGCCCGGTCCTGCCGGTGGTGGTGGTCTGCTGGTTCTTCGAGCGGCGGTACTCGGAGGTGGCCCGGCAGGCCCAGGACCAGGTGGGCGACCTGACGACGGTCGTCGAGGAGAGCGTCCTCGGCATCCGCATCATCAAGGGCTTCGGGCGCCATCGCAGCCAGGCCCGCGCGTTCCAAGAGCTGTCGCAGAGCCTGCGCGGCACGGAACTGGCCAAGGCCCGGCTGCTGGCCGCCATCTGGGCCGTCATCGTGACCCTGCCCGAACTCGCCATCGGCGCCGCCCTGGTGCTCGGCACGGTCCAGGTCGCCGACGGGGAGCTCTCCGCCGGCACGCTGGTCGCCTTCCTGTCGACGGCTCTCGCCCTGCGCTGGCCCGTCGACTCGATCGGCTTCCTGCTGGCGATGAGCCAGGAGGCGGCGACGGCGACGCAGCGGTATTTCGAGGTGATGGACTCCCCACCGGAGTCGGCCGACGCGGTCCCGGGTGACGCGCGGCGCGGGGACGCGGGTGCGGGGACCGGGGGCGCCGGCGCGGGTGCCGGCGGTCCGGGCGGCGGCGCGGGTGCCGACGGTTCCGATGCCGCCGATCTGAGTACCGCTCCCGACGCGGGTGCCGCCCCCGGCGCAGGCGCCACTTCCGGCGCAGGTGTCACTCCTGGCGCGGGTGCCGCTCCCGGCGCGGGTGTCGCTCCCGGCGCGGGTGTCGTCCGCGCCGAGGCCTCAATCGGTGCGCGTGCCGCCGGCGGACTGCGGTTCCACAGCGTGCGGTTCCGCTACCCGGACGCCCCGGCGGACGCGGCCCCCGTCCTCGACCGCGTCGACCTGCACATCCGCCCCGGCGAGACGATGGCCCTCGTCGGCGCGACCGGGTCGGGCAAGACCACCCTCACGGCTCTCATCCCCCGGCTGCACGAGGTGACGTCGGGCCGCATCACGCTGGACGGCGAGGACATCACGCGGATGCCCCGGGCGACGCTGCGTGAACTCGTCGCCGTGGCCTTCGAGGAGCCCACCCTCTTCTCGGCCGGCGTCGGCGAGAACGTCCTGATGGGCGCCGGGGACACCGCGGGCGGGGTGGAGCTGGACCGCGCCCTGGCCGTCGCGCAGGCCGACTTCGTCCACGACCTCCCGCAGGGCACCGGCACCCAGGTCGGCGAGCAGGGCCTGAGTCTGTCCGGCGGCCAGCGCCAGCGGCTCGCCCTGGCGCGTGCGGTCGTCGGCAACCCCCGCTTCCTCGTCCTGGACGACCCGCTGTCGGCGCTGGACGTCCACACGGAGGCCGCCGTCGAGGCGGCCCTGCGCCGCGTGCTGGCCGGCACGACGGCGCTGGTCGTCGCGCACCGCCCGTCCACGGTGCTGCTCGCCGACCGGGTGGCCCTGCTCTCCGGGGGCCGGGTCGCCGCGGTCGGCACCCACCACGAACTGCTGCGCTCGAACGCCGAGTACGCCTGGCTGATGTCGGGCGCCGAGAGCACCGACGCCGCTGCCGGGGCGGCACACGGCACCCACGCCGGAGCCGCGGCCGGCCACGGCGGCACCCGCACCGAGGAGGACCACCGATGACGGCGCCCACGACCACCGCGCCGGACAAGGACCCGGACCGGGACCCGGACCGAGACCCGGACCGGGACCCGGACCGAGATCCGGACCGGGAGTCGGCCGGGAAGCAGAGGCGGCCGGGGCGGGAACCCGCCGGGCCCGGCGATCCCTTCGACCGCGACGTCCTGCCCACTCCCCCGGGCGCGACCGCCGCGCTGCTGCGCTCACTCCTCGCCCCGCTGAAGGCCCGGGTCGTCGTGGCGACGGTCCTGCTGCTGGTCCAGCAGGCGGCGGTGCAGCTGGGTCCGCTGCTCGTCGCGTACGCCATCGACCGTGCCGTACCGGCGCTCCGGCGCGACGACCACGGACCGCTGATCGCCGTGGCGGTCGCGTACCTGCTGTGCTCGGTCGTCTCCGGTGCGCTGCAGTACGCGTTCATCTCAGCGTCCGCCCGGGTCAACCAGGATGTGCTGCTGGACCTGCGCGGCCGCATCTTCCGGCACGCGCAGGCCCTCAGCATCGACTTCCACGAGCGCTACACGTCGGGCCGGCTGATCTCCCGCTCCACGACGGACGTCGAGTCCCTGCGGGAGCTGCTCAGCGAGGGTTTGCAGGAACTCGTCATGGTCATCCTGTCCTTCGTCTACATCTCGGCGATGCTGCTCTGGCTCGACCTCGGTCTCGGCGCGCTGGCGGTGGCCTCCTTCGTGCCGCTGTACCTCCTGGTACGGCTCTATCAGCGCCGCGCGGGCCGGGTGTACCGCGTGCGGTCGACCGCTATCGCCGCCGTCATCGTGAAGTTCACGGAGACGATGAACGGGATCCGGCCAGTGCGCGCCTTCCGCCGCGAGGCGGCCAACGACGCGGAGTTCCGCGTCCTGAACGAGCGCCACGAGCGGACGAACGGCGACGCCCTGCTGGAGATGGCCCGCTATGTCACCGGCTCGCGCCTGATCGCCAACACGGCGGTCGCGGGGATGGTGCTGTGGGGCGCGTACCGGGTGGCGTCCGGCTCCCTGGAGCTCGGCGTGCTGGCCGCGGCGGTGCTCTATCTGCGCCGCCTGTACGACCCCATCGACCGGCTCGGCATGTTCCTCAACTCCTACCAGTCGGCCGCGGCCTCGCTGGAGAAGATCGCGGGTCTGCTCTCCCAGACGCCCGCGGTGCCGGAGCCCTCGACGCCCCGGCACCTGCCGGAGTCCGGGTCGGAGCACCCGGGCCGCGAGGTCGTCTTCGAGGGCGTCCGCTTCGCCTACCGCACCGGCGGCGAGGTGCTGCCCCGCTTCGACCTCACGCTGCCGGCCGGGCAGACGGTGGCCGTGGTCGGCTCCACCGGCGCCGGCAAGTCCACCCTGGCCAAGCTGCTGGCCCGCTTCTACGACCCGACCGAGGGGCGGGTCCTGCTGGACGGCGTCGACCTGCGCGACCTGCCGAACGCCGAACTGCGGCGCGGGGTGGTGATGGTGACCCAGGAGGCGTTCCTGTTCTCCGGCACGGTCGCCGAGAACATCGCCATCGGCCGCCCGGACGCTCCCCGTGAGGAGATCGAGCGGGCCGCGAAGGCGATCGGCGCGCACGACTTCATCAGCGCGCTGCCCGACGGCTACGACACGGACGTACGCAAGCGGGGCGGCCGCATCTCGGCCGGCCAGCGCCAACTGGTGGCGTTCGCGCGGGCGCTGCTCGCCGACCCGGCCGTACTGATCCTGGACGAGGCGACCAGCTCGCTGGACGTCCCCGGCGAACGGGCGGTGCAGCGCGCGATGTCGACCGTCCTGCACGGCCGCACGGCCGTCGTCATCGCGCACCGCCTCTCCACGGTGGAGATCGCCGACCGGGTCCTGGTGATGGAACACGGCCGGGTCGTCGAGGACGGCACGCCGGGTCAGCTCATCGTGGACACCGGCAGGTTCGCCGATCTCCACCGGGCATGGCAGGACAGTCTGGCCTGACCGAACGACCAGTTCGTATACCGAACATGACCACCCGGACAACGAACGGTTTCCGGCCAACTTCTTGATGCGCCCCTGACAGACAGGGCAATCTGCTGCCACTCTTCCCACGGCCGCTCCACAGCAACCTCACAGCATCCCGGCTGTGCGGCGGCGCAACCTCCTTGCACCTGGTTCCGCGTACCGCCCTGTTCTGCCCGGACGGGTCATCCATCGTCCGGTCTCCCCTGGCCGTGCGACCCGCGGCCATGCAGAAGGAGTCAGTGTTGAGAAGCAGCACCTCCCACAGACGCACCTCCCACACCGCACGCCGTAGGGCCACCGCCGCCGCACTCGTCGGCGTCACCGCCCTGCTCACGGCGGCCGTCCAGTCGGGCGCCGCGAGCGCCGCCCCCGAGAAGGCACCGGCCGGGAAGATCAACCCCGGCTCCGTCGCCGTGCAGCTCACGCCCTCGCAGCGCGCCGAGCTGATACGCGACGCCAACGCCGCCAAGGCGGACACCGCCGAGGACCTGGGCCTCGGGGCGAAGGAGAAGCTCGTCGCCCGTGACGTCGTCAAGGACAAGGACGGCACGGTCCACACCCGCTACGAGCGCACCTACGCCGGGCTCCCGGTGCTCGGCGGCGACCTGGTGGTCGACACCGCCAGGTCCGGGAAGACCGAGGGAGTCGTCAGGGCGACGAAGGCCACGATCAAGGTCGCCACGCTCACCCCGGCCGTCACCGCCGCCAAGGCCGAGAAGCAGGCCGTGAAGGCCGCGCAGAGCGCCGGCTCCGAGAAGACCGAGGCCGACCGCGCGCCCCGCAAGGTGATCTGGGCGGCGAACGGCAAGCCGGCTCTGGCGTACGAGACGGTCGTCGGCGGCCTCCAGGAGGACGGGACGCCGAACCAGCTGCACGTCATCACCGACGCGGCCACCGGCAAGAAGCTGTACGAGTACCAGGGCGTCCACAACGGCACCGGCAACACCCAGTACAGCGGTACGGTGCCGCTGACCACCACGCTCTCGGGCTCCACGTACACGCTGAACGACGGCGCGCGCGGCGGCCACAAGACGTACAACCTGAACCGCGGCACGTCCGGCACGGGCACGCTGTTCTCGCAGACCAGCGACACCTGGGGCAACGGCACCACGTCGAACGCGGCCACCGCGGGCGCGGACGCGCACTACGGCGCCGCCACCACGTGGGACTTCTACAAGAACACCTTCAACCGCAGCGGCATCAAGAACAACGGGGTCGGCGCCTACTCCCGCGTCCACTACGGCAACGCGTACGTCAACGCGTTCTGGGACGACAGCTGCTTCTGCATGACCTACGGCGACGGCTCGGGCAACGCCAAGCCGCTGACGTCCCTGGACGTGGCCGGCCACGAGATGAGCCACGGCGTCACCTCCAACACCGCGGGACTCAACTACAGCGGCGAGTCCGGCGGCCTGAACGAGGCGACCTCCGACATCTTCGGCACCGGCGTCGAGTTCTACGCGGCCAACTCCTCCGACGTGGGCGACTACCTCATCGGCGAGAAGATCGACATCAACGGCAACGGCACGCCGCTGCGCTACCAGGACAAGCCGAGCAAGGACGGCGCGTCCAAGGACAACTGGTACTCGGGGATCGGCTCGGTCGACGTGCACTACTCGTCGGGCCCCGCGAACCACTTCTTCTACCTGCTGTCCGAGGGCAGCGGCGCCAAGGTGATCAACGGCGTCAGCTACAACTCGCCGACCGCCGACGGCCTCCCGGTCACCGGGATCGGTCGCGACAAGGCGCTGCAGATCTGGTACCGGGCGCTCACCACCAAGTTCACCTCGACCACGAACTACGCGGCGGCCCGCACCGGCACGCTCGCGGCGACGGGTGAGCTGTACGGCACGACGGGCGCCGAGTACAAGGCGGTGCAGGACGCGTGGGCGGCCGTGGCCGTCGGTGCGCGGTCCGGCGGCGGAGGCGGTGGCGGTACGTCGTTCGAGAACACGGCCGACGTATCGATTCCGGACAACGGCGCGGCCGTGACGTCCTCGGTCACCGTCTCCGGGCGGGCGGGCAACGCCCCGTCGAACCTGGCGGTCGCCGTGGACATCGTGCACACCTGGCGCGGTGACCTCGTCGTCGACCTGGTGGCCCCGGACGGCACCGCGTACCGCCTGAAGAACTTCAGCTCGTCCGACTCGGCGGACAACGTGAACACCACGTACACGGTCGACGCGTCCTCCGAAGTCGCCAACGGTACCTGGCAGTTGAAGGTCCAGGACCAGGCGGCGCAGGACACCGGCTACATCAACAGCTGGAAGCTCACCTTCCCGTAGACCGCCCCCGCGGTCACGCACGGAACAGGGCGCCGTCCCGGTGGTTCGAGCCACCGGGGCGGCGCCCTCTTTTACCCTGCCGTGACCCAGGCTTGGGTGCCTCTTGAGCATGATCGATTCCGCATTGCGTACAGCGATATTCACTCAACGAACGCTTTCCGGCCAAGCTTTGCTTGCCCTCATGACATGTACGCGCCCCGGATGGCACGCTTCCACCGCACGGCACTCCCGCACCGCACCTTCCCCTCCGCACGGCTACCCCAGACCGTGCGGTCGGCCCCCACACAAGGAGCTTGCGTGACCCCCCTCTACGCGCGTCACAAGCGGACCACTCTTGCCATCGCGACCGCCGTCGCGGCCGGAGCCCTCCTCACCACCGGTATGACCACCGGTGCGTCCGCACAGACGCCCGCCTCATCCACCGGCGCGTCCGACCCGGCCGCCGCCCCGGTCCAGCTGTCCCCGGCGGCCCGTACGACCCTGATCAGGGACGCCCAGGCCGACGTCACCGAGACGGCCGACGAGATAGGTCTCGGCGCCAAGGAGAAGCTCGTCGTCAGAGACGTCGTCAAGGACGCGGACGGCACGGTCCACACCCGCTACGAGCGCACCTACGAAGGACTCCCGGTCCTCGGCGGCGACCTCGTCGTCCACGAGACGAAGGCCGGCAAGACCCAGGGCGTCACCAAGGCGACCAAGGCGGCCATCAAGGTGGCCTCCCTGAAGCCCGCCGTGACCGCCCAGAAGGCCGAGAAGCAGGCCGTGAAGGCCGCGCAGAGCGCGGGCTCGGAGAAGACCGGGGCCGACCGCGCGCCCCGCAAGGTGATCTGGGCGGCCAACGGCAAGCCGGTCCTCGCCTACGAGACGGTCGTCGGCGGCCTCCAGGACGACGGCACCCCGAACGAGCTGCACGTCGTCACCGACGCGGCCACCGGCAAGAAGCTCTACGAGTACCAGGGCATCGAGACCGGCACCGGCAAGAGCCTGTACGCAGGCACCGTCCCGCTCACCACCACCAAGTCGGGCACGACGTACCAGCTGTACGACACCACCCGCGGCGGCCACAAGACGTACAACCTCAAGCACGGCACGTCCGGCACCGGCACGCTGTTCACCGACGCCGACGACGTCTGGGGCACGGGCACCGCCTCCAGCTCCACCGCCGACCAGACCGCCGCCGTCGACGCCGCCTACGGCGCCCAGGTGACCTGGGACTTCTACAAGAACACCTTCAACCGCAGCGGCATCAAGAACAACGGCGTCGCCGCCTACTCCCGCGTCCACTACGGCAACGCGTACGTCAACGCGTTCTGGGACGACAGCTGCTTCTGCATGACCTACGGCGACGGCTCGGGCAACACCCACCCGCTGACGTCCCTGGACGTGGCCGGCCACGAGATGAGCCACGGCGTCACCTCCAACACCGCGGGCCTGAACTACTCGGGCGAGTCCGGCGGCCTGAACGAGGCGACCTCCGACATCTTCGGCACCGGCGTCGAGTTCTACGCGGCCAACTCCTCCGACGTGGGCGACTACCTCATCGGCGAAGAGATCAACATCAACGGTGACGGCACGCCGCTGCGCTACATGGACAAGCCCAGCAAGGACGGCGGTTCCGCCGACAACTGGTCCTCCACGGTCGGCAGCAAGGACGTCCACTACTCGTCCGGCGTCGCCAACCACTTCTTCTACCTGCTGTCCGAGGGCAGCGGCGCGAAGACGATCAACGGGGTGTCCTACAACTCCCCCACGTACAACGGCTCCACGGTCACCGGCATCGGCCGCGCCAAGGCCCTGCAGATCTGGTACAAGGCGCTGACGACCTACATGACGTCGACGACCAAGTACGCGGGCGCCCGCACCGCCACCCTGTCGGCGGCCTCGGCGCTGTACGGCTCCACCAGCACGGAGTACGCGGCCGTGAAGGCCGCCTGGACCGCGGTGAACGTCAGCTAGGGCCTGTCGTTTGGATCATGCCGGCGTCGCGGGGTCTGGCACGCACATCTGCGGCGTTGTCGTCGGTCGCCGACGCTCCGCGTCGACTCCCTCCTCCGCCTTGCAGCTGCACGCGCCAGACCCCGCTCGGGCCGGTCAGGACGAACCGTCGGTCACAGCCAGCCTGATCCAAACGACAGGCCCTAGTCCGCGTCCGACCCCACGGGGCGGCCCCCGGAGAGAAGGTTTCTCCGGGGGCCGCCCTACGCTGTCCCCCATGCCCTTCACCTACGAGGACGTGGGCGCGACCCGCGAGGACCGTTGCCCACCGGGCTTCCACCGACTGCATGTCCGAAACCGGATCGGCGAGGGCGAGGACGTCTTCCGCAGGGCGTGCCAGGCGCTGCTGACCTGGGAACTGCACCGTGCGGTCGGCGTCGCCATCACCACCGACGCCCGGACGGCGGCGCCCGGCGTCGACGTCACCGTCGGCCTCGGCCCGATCAGGGCCCCCTGCCGTGTCGTCTGGACGACCCAGGAACCCCGCCGGGCCGGCTGGGCCTACGGCACCCTGCCCGGTCACCCGGAGTGCGGCGAGGAGGCCTTCGTGGTGGACCGCACCGGCGACGGCACCGTCTGGCTGACGGTGACCGCCTTCAGCCGCCCCGCCAAGTGGTACGCCCGGGCGGGCGGCCCGGCGACACGCGGTCTCCAGCACGCCTACGCACAGCGCTGCGGGGTCGTCCTGCGCCGGCTGTGCGCGGGGCTGGAGGACTAGGGCCTGTCCCGACGGGGTCGGTCCGTGCCCCGCCCGCTCCGGCGGGGCACGGTCCCGGTCACCGCAGCAGGACGCCCGCTCCCTCGCCGGTCTCCTCCGACGGGACGGCCACCAGGCCCAGTTCCGCGCCCGACGCCAGCAGACGGTGCGCCGGCAGGATGCGGACCGTGTAGCCGAACGGCCCGGTGCGGTCCAGGGACAGCGGGCCCTCGTAGACCCAGCGGCCCTCCATGTCCGGGCCGCCCGCCGGCTTGAGGGGGACCGTCGCCGCGTCCGCGATGCGGTCCTGCGCGTCCACCCGCCCGGCGACCGCCTGCACCTCCACGTCGTCGGGGGCGAGGTCGGCGAGGTCCACGCGGACGCGCAGGCTGAGCGTCGTGTTGAGTTCGGCGGTGGTGGTCTCCGCCGAGGCCTCCACATGGTCCACCGCGACCCGCGGCCAGGCCGCCCGCACCCGGGACTTCCAGCCCGCCAGTTCCCGCGCGGCCTCCGGCGTCGCCGCGCGGTGGGCGCGGGCCGCCGGGGTGTACAGGCGCTCCACGTACTCGCGGACCATGCGGCCCGCCAGCACCTTGGGGCCCAGGTGGGTCAGGGTCTGGCGGACCATCTCGATCCAGCGGTCGGGCAGGCCGCCCTCGCCCCGGTCGTAGAAGCGCGGTGCCACCCGCTGTTCGAGGAGGTCGTAGAGCGCGGAGGCCTCCAGTTCGTCTCGGCGGTCGTCGTCCGTCGCCGTGCCGTCCGCCGTCGGGATCGCCCAGCCGAAGTCCGGCCGGAACCATTCGTCCCACCAGCCGTCCAGCACCGACAGGTTGAGGCAGCCGTTCAGCGCGGCCTTCATGCCGCTCGTGCCGCAGGCCTCCAGCGGGCGCAGCGGGTTGTTCAGCCAGATGTCGCAGCCCGGGTAGAGCTTCTGCGCCATCCCCATGCCGTAGTCGGGCAGGAACACGATGCGGTGACGCACCCGCGGATCGTCGGCGAAGCGCACCAGTTCCTGGATCAGCCGCTTGCCGCCGTCGTCCGCGGGGTGCGCCTTGCCCGCGACGACGATCTGGATCGGGCGCTCGGGATGCAGGAGCAGGTCCAGGAGCCGGTCCCGGTCCCGCAGCATCAGCGTCAGACGCTTGTAGGAGGGGACGCGGCGGGCGAAGCCGATCGTCAGGACGTCGGGGTCGAGCACGCCGTCGATCCAGCCGAGTTCGGCCGTGCCCGCCCCGCGCTGCCGCCAGGAGGCGTACAGGCGCTGCCGCACCTCCGTGACGAGTTGCTCGCGCAGGACGCGGCGCAGGTCCCAGATCTCCTGGTCGGCGATGTCGGCGACCGAGTCCCAGCGGTCCGAGGCGCCGACCGTGAGCGCTTCCTCGGTGCGCTGCGCGCCGATCTGGCGGGCGCCGAGCCTCAGGACCTCGGGGGCCACCCAGGTCGGTGCGTGCACCCCGTTGGTCACCGAGGTGATCGGGACCTCCTCCGGGTCGAAGCCCGGCCACAGGCCGGAGAACATCTCCCGGCTGACCTGACCGTGCAGCAGGGACACGCCGTTGGCGCGCTGGCCGAGCCGCAGGCCCATCACGGCCATGTTGAAGAGGTTCGCCTCGCCGCCCGGGTAGGTCTCCATGCCCAGGGCGAGGATCCGCTGCACGTCGATGCGCGGCAGCTCGGCGTCGGGGCCGAAGTGGCGGGCCACCAGCTCCCGGTCGAAGCGGTCTATCCCGGCCGGGACGGGGGTGTGGGTGGTGAACACGGTGCCCGCGCGGACGGCTTCGAGGCCGGAGTCGAAGTCGAGCCCGGTGTCGCACAGTTCGGCGATGCGCTCCAGGCCGAGGAAGCCGGCGTGGCCCTCGTTCGTGTGGAAGACCTCGGGCTCGGCGTGGCCGGTGAGCCGGCAGTACGTCCGTACCGCGCGCACCCCTCCTATGCCGAGCAGCATCTCCTGCAGCAGGCGGTGTTCGCTGCCGCCGCCGTAGAGGCGGTCGGTCACGGCCCGTTCGCCGAGGTCGTTCTCCTCGACGTCCGAGTCCAGCATGAGCAGCGGGACGCGGCCGACCTGGGCCAGCCAGACGTGGGCCCGCAGCCGCCGGCCCCCGGGAAGGGCGAGGGACACCTGTGCCGGGGTGCCGTCGCTCTCGCGCAGCAGCACCAGCGGCAGCTCGTTGGGGTCCAGGACGGGGTAGTGCTCCTGCTGCCAGCCGTCCCGCGACAGGGACTGGCGGAAGTAGCCGTGCCGGTACAGCAGTCCCACCCCGATGAGCGGCACGCCGAGGTCGCTCGCGGCCTTCAGGTGGTCGCCGGCGAGGATGCCGAGGCCGCCGGAGTACTGGGGCAGGGCGGCGGTGATGCCGAACTCGGGCGAGAAATAGGCCACGGCTGCGGGCAGTTCGGCCGACTGCGCCTGGTACCAGCGGTCGCCGGTCACATAGGCGCGCAGGTCGTCGGAGACCGCGGCCAGTCTGCTCAGAAAGGGGCGGTCCTCGGCGAGCTCGGCGAGGCGCGCGGCCGACACGCACCCCAGCAGCCGTACGGGGTCGTTGCCCGACGCGGCCCATTGCGCGGGGTCCACGGACCGGAACAGGTCACGGGTCTCCGCATGCCATGACCAGCGCAGGTTGCGCGCCAGGTCGATGAGCGGGTGAAGGGCTTCGGGGAGTACGGGTCGGACGGTGAACCTGCGGATTGCCTTCACGAATTCCACCTTCACGGAGGACGTACGCGGCAGAGGGACGCACGTCGCTGTGCGCCCTTCGTCACCCACGACGGTAGCGGCGCGGGAGCCCTCGCAACTACGGCGCACGGCGGGACACGCGCCGGACCCCCGCGCCCACCGGCCGACTTCGGCGTGAATTCGCCGCAACCGTCGCGTGCGGCCGACTTGTGCCCTTGGGCCGGTTCCGCCCGCCTGTGCGCCCTTGTGGCACAGGGCCCCCCACGAGAGGGTGCCCTGTGACGCACCGGACAAAAGCGCCCCCGACGTGGTGCACCCCGGTCTCCGTGCGTCACGTCAGGAGGGGAACCCAGACATGCCGCGGACGCGCACCGGACGCCCGCGCCGGGTGGCGGGCCTCACCGCGGCTGTCGCGGTCGCGGTGCGTCCGGCCACCGTGCCGCCCGCGCACGCCGCTCCCGAGGGGCGGGTGACCGGCGCCGGGAGCCCGGCGCGGCCGACGGGAGCCACCTCGTCACGCTCGATGGGGGCACGGCGTCGTCGGCGGCCTGCCGCGACGTCACCGAGACGTACGGGGCGAAAATCAGCCACACATACCGCACTGCTCTCAATGGGTAAGCGGTACGGGCCGACGCGGCCGGGTTCCCCCTTCGGTGTCCGCCTCGGCCTGTTCGCCCCCGGCGCTCTCGTCCGGCGGGCGACGACCGGAAAGCCACCCGCGCGGAGGCCGGTTCACCGGACGGACTGCTCAGGACGAGCCGTTCGCAGGGGGCGCACGGAAGCACGCTCGGGACCGGCGCCCCGGGATCCGGCCGGCCCCGACCTGGTGCGGACAAGGTCTGACTTTTGTGCAGACATGGGCGCGAGGAGTTAACAACGCGCCGGATTGCACACCCGAATAGGGTGGGAAGGCTCCTCCGGGTAGGTCCGGAGGACCCGCCTCCCCACACTCTCATCCGCCCACCCACGTTGACGCGGACAGGAGCGGTCATGCCCGCCAAGCACCACACGTCGCCACCCCCGACGCCCAGCACCGTCGCACCCTCCATGAGCAGGGTCGATTCCGGTCCCCCGACGGCGGAGAAACCCTCCGCGGACCGCGCTGCCGGTGTGGGGCGCATCCCCGTCCTGGACGTCCGGCCACGGGTCCTGGAAGGACGGCGCCCCGCGAAGGCGGTGGTGCGCGAGCCGTTCGAGATATCGGCCACGGTCTTCCGTGAGGGCCACGACGCGGTCGCCGCGAATGTCGTCCTCACAAGTGCGGAGGGCCGCGAGGGCCCGTGGACCCCGATGCGCGAACTGGCCCCCGGCTCAGACCGCTGGGGCGCCACCGTGTCCGTACCGGCCGAGGGCCGCTGGACCTACGCCGTCGAGGCATGGAGCGATCCGGTGGCCACCTGGCGCCACCACGCGGGGATCAAGATCCCCGCGGGAATGGACACCGAGCTGGTCCTGGAGGAGGGGGCCCGCCTGTACGAACGGGCGGCCGCCGGCGTGCCGAAGAAGGCCGGCCGACGGGCCGTCCTCGCCGCGGCGGACGCGCTGCGGGACGGCGGGCGGCCCGCCGCGGCCCGGCTCGCCGCCGCGCTCACCCCCGAGGTGGACGAGGTCCTCGCCCGCCACCCGCTGCGGGAACTCGTCACGTCCTCCGAACCGCTGCCTCTCGTCGTGGAGCGCGAACGGGCGCTGTACGGCGCCTGGTACGAGTTCTTCCCGCGCTCCGAGGGCGCCGTGGTCCGTGCGGGCCGGCCGCCGGTGAGCGGGACCTTCCGCACCGCGGCCGAACGGCTGCCCGCGATCGCGGAGATGGGCTTCGACGTCGTCTACCTCCCGCCGATCCAC
>NZ_JBWKDS010000008.1:0-77471 GCF_056435845.1 Streptomyces sp. NPDC043867
GTTGTGGACACGGTTGGAAGCGGCGACAAACGACAGCCCTGGGGGGGGGGGCCCACCCCCCCCCCCCCCCCCCCCACCCGTTTCTGTGGATCACCGTCACGGCCTTTGTGCACAACTGCCCGTTACCACCGGCCCGTCCATGGGTACTCGACCGGCCTGGTCCGGGACCGGGGCCCGGCGCCGGCACGGGAACCCCGGCACCTCCACCGGGAACCGGCCCCGGACCAGACCCCTCGGCACCAGTACCGTGCCACCCCGGGCAGGGACTCCCGGCACGTGATCGCCGGGTTCGTATGCTGCCGTGCATGACGAAGCTGGAGCGACTGCGGGCCGATCACGCACCTGCCCTGCTGGCCTTCGAGCAGGAGAACCGCGCGTACTTCGCCCGCAGCGTGCCCGACCGCGGGGACGGTTACTTCACCGAGTTCACCGACCGCCACCAGGCGCTCCTGGCGGAGCAGGACACCGGCACCTGCCACTTCCACCTCGTCGTCGACGACCGAGGCACCCTGCTGGGCCGCGTCAACCTCGTCGACGTCCACAACGGCAGCGCCGAACTCGGTTACCGCATCGCGCAGCACGCCACCGGCCGTGGCGTCGCCCGCGCCGCAGTCTCCGAAGTATGCCAACTGGCCACCACCCGTTACCGGCTCGTCACCCTCACCGCGTGCACCACGCAGGACAACCCGGCCTCACGCGCAGTCCTCACCCGCAATGGGTTCACCGCCGTCGAGGACATCACCCTCGACGCGCGCGCCGGCACGCGCTACCGACGTGACCTCACCACGGGCCGGTACGGAACAACCCCTCCGGGCGCGCACCCCACGGAGGCACCCCACTAACCTTCCGGTCATGTTCGTAATGGAATTGACCTACACGGCACCCCTCGAGCGCGTCGAGGAACACCTCCGGGCACATGTGGCATGGCTCGACACCCTCTACGAGGAGGGCGTCGTCATCGCCTCCGGCCGCAAGGACCCGCGTGACGGCGGGATACTGCTCGCGGCCGGCATCGACCGCGCCCGTGCCGAGCAGATCGCGGAGGCGGACCCCTTCACGAAGGCCGGGGTGTGCGCGTACCGGATCACGGAGTTCTTCGCCACGAAGACGGCACCCGCACTGGAGCGCTACAAGGAGCAGCTCCCGGCCTGACGGGCACGAGCTGGAGGGCGGGAGGCAGCAGGCGCCCGCCGAGGCGATCAGCTCGTCCTGCGCCGCGAGCAGCTCCCCGTAGGTGTGCTGACGGGGGCCGTACACGGGAACGTCTCCCCGACGGGGTGGCCGACACGGGTCGGTGAAGGGCGCTCCCGACGGGGCGGACGATGGCACAGTGGTGGCATGTGTGGTCGTTACGTCTCCACCCGCAGCCCCGAGGACCTGGTCCAGCTCTTCCAGGTCGCCGACTGGCGCGCCCAGGAGAGCCTGGCGCCGAACTGGAATGTCGCGCCGACCGACGAGGTGTGGGCCGTCCTCGAGCGCGCCGCTCGCGGACAGGACGAACCTGCGTCAGCGCAGCGGCAGTTGCGGCCGCTGCGCTGGGGACTCGTGCCCTCGTGGGCGAAGGACGTGAAGGCCGGCGCCCGGATGATCAACGCGCGGGTGGAGACGGTCCACGAGAAGCCCGCCTTTCGCCGCGCGTTCCTCAAGCGCCGCTGCCTGCTGCCGGCGGACGGCTTCTACGAGTGGCAGGCGAGCCAGGACCCCGACACCGGCAGGACGCGTAAGCAGCCGTACTTCATCCACCCCGAGGACGACCAGGTGATGGCGCTGGCCGGACTCTACGAGTACTGGCGCGACCCGGCCGTCAAGCAGGACGACGACCCGGCCGCCTGGCTGATGACCTGCACCATCATCACCACCGAGGCCACCGACGCGGCCGGCCGGGTGCACCCGCGCATGCCGCTGGCGCTCACCCCGGACCATTACGACGCCTGGCTCGACCCGCACCACCGGGACCCCGACGAACTGCGCTCCCTGCTCGGTCGGCCCGCGGACGGCCACCTGGAGACCCGGCCGGTCACCACGGCCGTCAACAGCGTCCGCAACAACGGCCCGCAGCTGCTCGACGAGGCCGCTCCGTGACGGTGCCGGACGCCCGTCAGGTGCACCTCGCCGCATCGCCCACCTGTACGAAGCCGTCGTACCGCTCCGGGGGGCCTCGGCTGACGACGCCGGCGCGGGTAGCCGTCGCGCCCGGTCAGGACCGACTCTGCGCGCCGAGCAGCAGCGGTCGCATGAAGGTGCGCTCGTAGCGCAGCACGCACCCGCTCTCGTCGCGGATGCGGTCGGCCTCGATGAAGTCCACGTCCACGCCGAACAGCGCGCGGTACTCCTCGTAGGCGGCGAGGCTGGAGAAGCTGAACAACGCAAGCGCCTCGTCACTCGCCCCCTCGGCGGGAAGGTAGTAGCCGTGGTGCGTACCGCCGTTGGCGTCGACCAGTTCCATCCAGCGGCGGCCGAACCGCTCGAACGCCTCCGTCTTCGCCGGATCGATGACGTAGCGCACAACGCAAGTGATCATGCGTCGAGGTTAGACGCGGCGGCGGTCCGGGCCGGGTACGAATCTCCGAGCGGACAGCCGCCCGGGCGCTCCTCACTCCCTGAATGGCCCCGGACCGGCTCCCGTTTGCGCGCCGACGCCCAGTTCGGCGCGGAGCCAGCCGGTGAGTTCGGTGGACGTGAGGAGGTCGGAGTGCCCGCCGGCGAACGTCCGCTGGACACATTCCGTCCGGGTGAAGCGTCGCCACTGCCCCACCGAGGCGTCGTCGGCCAGAGGGTCCTCGGCACCGCGGACGGCCAGGACCGGGCACGAGACGCGCGCCGGCTGCGCGGACGGCGTGAAACCGGCGAGCAGGACCAGGTCCTGCTGGACCGTCTCGGCCACCACCTCGCGCCACTCCGGTGCGGTGGCGGCCCACTGTCCGGGGTCGACGGCGGCGAGGTAGGCCGCGGCGGCCTCGGGCGAGTCCGTCGCCCGGGGCGGTACGCGCAGCAGGTCGGGGGCCGACGCCCCGGCGACCACCAGCGCGTCCACCTCGACGCCGCTCCCGGCGAGCGCGAGCGCCGTCGCGTAGGCGACGTAGGCACCGTAACTGTGCCCGAACAGTACCGGCCGTGTGCCGGGCAGCCCGGTGATCTGCTCGGCGCACGACGCGACGACCGCGTCGAAGGAGTCGGGGGGCTTCCCGGCGTCGCGACCGGTGCGGCCGGGGTAGCGCACCACCGTGCACCTCGCTCCGAACGCGTCACCCAGCGCCCGGAACTCACCGCCGAACGACCCCGCCCCCGGGAAGATCACCATGGAGCGCTCGTCACCCGTCATCTCGCCTGCCTCCGTTCGTGTGGGTACGGCTGATGCCGCGCCTCAGTTCGGCACGCTTTCACGGCTGTCCTCGTGCACCGTCCGGCGGCGCAGGAGCGCGACCGCCAGGGCGAGCACCCCGAACAGCGCCCAGCACAGCCACATGGACGGGCCCGCCAGCACGGTGACTCCCACCACCGTCACCGCGCACAGGAGAGTGACGGCCCGGGCCGGCCCGCCCGTCGCGAGCCGGGCGAAGGCCGCCGCCCCCACTCCGTACAGGACGAAGTACACGCCTCCGGAGAACGTGAAGAGGCGCTCCAGCGGGACGACTCCGCTCGCGCTCAGGACCGTGATCAGTGTGAGCAGTGCCCCGACGCTCACCACGGCGGTGAGCGGGTTGCCGTCCCGCTCGCGGACGCGCACCAGCCCGGCCGGGAGGTAGCCGCTGCGCGCCATGCCGAACACCAGCCGGGACAGCGCCAGCACCGAGGCGAAGACGTTGGCCGTGATGGCGGCGGTCACCAGGACCAGCGTGACCGGACGCCCCAGTTCACCCAGGGACCGCTCCGCGAGCAGCAGCAGCGGCGCCGACCGCAGTCCGTCCTCGTGCGGATCGACCGTGGCGAACAGGCTGAGGAGCAGCAGTCCGTACAGGGCGACGACGATGAGGTACGAGGCCGCGAAGATGCGCGGGATGGCGTCCGGGCGCTTGTGCTCCTCGAAGGTGAAGGCCACCGTCTCCCATCCGGTGAAGGCGACGAACACGGCGGTGAGCACCGTGCCGAAGGAGCCCGAGGCGGGGAGGTCGGTGCTCGGCGCTCGCACCCCGTGGGAGCCGAGCCCGACCAGGGCGATGCCCACCACCATCGCGAAGAGGGCCAGTACCAGGGCGACCTGCAGTCTGCCGGACACGGTGGTGCCGGCGCACGCGACGGCGGTGGCGCCGCAGAGCGCCAGTACCGGGAACAGCCAGGTGAGGGCGGACACGCCGGTGAACTCGGCGAGGTAGCGTCCGCCGGTCAGCGCGGTCGCGGGGATGCCGGCGACCAGGGCGAGCGTCGCGGCCGTTCCCGCGGTCCGCGCCAGGGAGGGGTTGAACGCCACCTCGGCGTAGTGCGCCACGCCTGACGCGGACGGGTGGCGCCGTCCGAGCCAGGCGTAGCAGTACAGCAGGGGGATGACCGCGAGCGCCGCCACGGCCCAGGGCATCCACGCGGAGCGGGACAGCGTGTGGTAGCTGGTGCCGGGCAGGATCATCATGCCGCTGCCGAGGATCGTCGACAGCGCCAGGAAGGTTCCCACGGCGCCGCCCAGCGACTTCTGGAGCCCGCTCACGTCACCTCCGTACGCACCTGGTGCAGGGCCGCGTCGACGCACTGTTCGAGCAGTCCGGCCAGCGGAGCGTCGATGGTGTGGCCTCCGTCCGCGACCGTCACGTGGAACTCTCCGCGGACCCGCTCGTGCCACGTGACGCAGTGGCGTGGTGGGATGAACGTGTCGCCTCGCGTCGAGAGCACGTGCAGGGTGTCCAGTGCTGGGGCGGTGGTGTGGATCCACTCGGCGAGGCCGTCGGCCACCGAGGCGTCCTCGCGCAGCCCGTCGGCGATCTCCGCGAGCATGTCCTCGTCGTCGAGGAGGTCCTGCGGAAACCCGTCGTGGGCGAGGATCTCCGCGATCTGAGCGTCGGTCAGGCGGGTCATGGTGGGGATGCGGCCCTCGTGGTCCGGGCACGGCGTGTTGATGAGCAGCAGACCGGCCGGCCGGCCGGTCCGGGCGGCGAGTCCGTCGTGCAGGCGCAGCGCGGACAGTCCCCCCATGCAGTGCCCGACCAGCAGGGCTCGTGCGGCGTCCGCGGCATCGAGGGCCTCCCGCAGTTGCGTGCCGCAGTCCTCCTGCCATGCGCCGGACTCGACTGCCCGGGAATCCGGCGGGTTCGCCAGGGACAGGAAGCCCATGCCGCGCCGGGCGGCGAGCTTCTCCAGTTGTTCCGTAGTGGTGCCGCCCGCACCCGCCGCGGGGAACGCGACGAGCAGGCAGCTCTGCTCGGATGCGGTCATGCGCCGGCGTCCTTCGCGTCGACCACCTCGACCTTGAGTTCGGTCAGCCCCAGCATGAAGTTGGAACGCAGCCGCTGCGGTTCTTCGAGGACGACGAACGCCTTGTCCCAGGCGGCGAGTTCCTCCACGAAGGTCTGGATCTCCAAGGTGGCCACCGGGGCGCCGATGCAGCGGTGGACGCCCGCGCCGAAGGCGATCTGCTTGTTGTCCGGCCGGTCCATCATGAACGTGTCGGGTCGGTCGAACACGGCCGGGTCGCGGTTGGCGGCCATGTTCCACAGGGTGACGAAGCTGCCCTCCGGTATCACGTGGTCGCCGACGGGAAAGTCCTCGAGGGTCAGCCGCTGCACGTAGCTGTTGGTCGAGGTCCAGCGCAGGAATTCCTGGGTGGCGACGTCGACGGGCACGTCGCCCGCGACGACCTTGAGCCACTGGGCCCGTTCGCGGTGGATGGTGTCGACGGTGAGACTGGCCGTGTGCGGGGTGGTCTCGTTGCCGCCGACGGCGACGTTCAGGCCGTTGAGCAGGGCCACGTCGCGGGGCATGTCGCCGGAGGCGACGAGCTGCGCGAGGAATCCGATCATGTCGTCGGCGGAACCGGACTCGATGCGCCGGCCGATGAGGTCGTCGATGAAGTCGAGAACCTCCATCTGCGCGTCGACGAGGGAGTCCAGGGGCGAGCCGCCCGTGTAGGACTCGTCGCGGTAGCCGATCATCGTGCGGGTGGCGTCCAGCAGGGCCTGGGCGTCCCCGGGGGCGATCCCGAAGAGGACCTCCAGCACTCCCTTGGGCAGTTCGGGTGCCACGACCTTGTCGAAGTCGACGCGGTCGCCCACCGACAGTTCCCCGAGCGCCGTACGGATGTTGTGGCGTACCGTCCGGCCGACCTTCTCGAGCATGTCCCGGCTGAATCCGCTGCGTTTGATCGGCCGCCGGATGGCGGTGTGCTCGGGCTGGTCGGCGACGATGAGCATGCGGCCGGAGGCCGAGTCCTTCTCGGGGCGGTACGAGCCGTCGATCATCGTCCCGAAGGCGGAGCTGAGCCGGCGGTGGTCGACGTAGGCCGCGTACACGTCGGCGTAGCGGGTCAGGGCGTAGAACTCGTATCCGTCGGGGCGCCGGTGGACCGACACCGGATGGTTCTCCCTCAGGTCGGCGAGGTACGACCAGGGGTCGTCGACCGCGAAGAACTCCGCCGAGTACAGCGGGCTGTCCTCAACCACCAACATGGAGTGCTCCCGTCAGTTCGGCGATGCGGTTGGGGGTGCGGCCCTCGAAGAAGACGTGCCCGGGCACCTTGACGCCGGTCTGCTCCTTGAGCAGGGCACGGCACCGCAGGACGGCCAGCGAGTCGACGCCCGCTTCGAAGATGTCCTCGTCCTCCGGAAGGTCGCGATGGAGGACCTTGCGCAGGCACTCCACGATCATGGCTGGTGAGATCTGTGTCATCGCTTGCCTACCCTTTCCATGTAGAAGTCGTCCATGAGTGAGGGAACGTCGGTCTTCCCGCCGGCCTTCGTCGGGAACGCGTCGACGAGGTGGAGCCGTATCGCGTCGGAGAACGACCGGACGACGGGTTCGAGCTGTGCGCGGACGGTGTCCTCGGCCGGGTGGTCCCCGCCGAGGCGGACGAAGGCGACCGTGCCCCGGTCGTCCTGGGCGACCAGGCAGTCGAGGACACCGGGGACACGGCTTGCCTCGTGCTCCAGGGCCCCGGCGTCCACCCGGGTGCCGTTGACCTTGATCTGGTTGTCGAGCCGTCCGGCGAACTCCAGGTTGCGCGCGTCGTCCTCACGCACCAGGTCACCGGTCCGGTAGGTGGCGCTTCCCCCGTGCACCGGGAACGGCTCGGTGAGCCGGCCGCCGTCCAGGTATCCGGCGCAGACCAGTGGCCCGGAGACCACGAGATGGCTCAGGCCCCGGGGGGAGCTGTCCGTCGGCAGCAGGCTCTGGCGGCAGCCGTCCAGCGGGGCGCCGATGGGGATGGTCTCGGCCGTGAACCCCTCCGGCAGGTCGTACCGGTGGGTGGCGAAGGTCGCCTCGGTGGGACCGTAGAGGTTCACGAAGCGGTTCGTCAGTCCGGCCGCGCGGGCCTGCCGGTAGGTGGCCGCGCGGAACTGCTCGCCGCCGCTGAAGACCCAGGGGATGCCGGCGAGGCATTCGGGCATGGCGCCGACCACCGTGGTGACGACGGCGGCCGGCAGCAGCACCCGGTCGATGCCGTAGCGCTCGGCGAGTTCCGGCCAGGCGAACACGTCTTCGTTGACATGCGGCAGGCGGACGACGCGGCCGCCGGCCGCCACCGCCTTCCAGGTGTCGAACCACCAGCCGTCGAAGGCGGGCGCGGCGAAACCGCCGGCGGTCGGCGTCCCACGTGTGGGCACGTCCAGTCCGCGGCAGGCGAACAGCGCCAGCAGGTTGCCCCGGGTCACCGCGACGGCCTTGCGCCGGCCGGTGCTGCCGGAGGTGAAGTTGACCGCCACGACATCGGAGGGAATGCGGTCGGCGGGCAGCCGTTCGCCGGACCGCTCGACCTCCTCGACGGCGTCGGCACCGTCCCCCGCGCCCACCCGGACGAACAGGGTGAGGTCCGGGCGGACCCGGTCGAGCACGTCGGCGCCGAGGCTGCCGTCGTCGCTCACGGCCAGGCCGCCCGCCTGCCACACACCCAACTGGCCGGCGAAGAAGCCGAGCCGGGAGTCCGAACGCAGGCAGACCACGCGCGCACCCTCGTAGCGGGCGACGGCCTGCCGGACCGCCCCGGCGAGCTCTCCCACTCGGTCCCGGCCGTACTCGACCTCCTGCTCCACCCAGACCGTCTCCGCGGAGCGCCAGCGGTGCGGGCCGATCACGTCGCTCCATGCATCCGTCACAGCTTCAGTCCCAACTCGTCGATCACGGCGCTGATACTGATCAGACTCAGGCGTACGTCCCATTTGTCGGGCGTGGGATCGGCCACCAGCCGGTCGAACGCCTCCGGCGCGAAGATCCCACTGGCCGCGACGAGGTCACGCCAGCGTGCCGTCTGCCGTTCGTCGGCGATGGCGTCCAGTCCGTAGGCCGTGAATCCCTGTTTGGCGCGGGTCAGCACCCGCTCGGGTACTACGCCGGCATACGCCGTCTTCAGACACGCCTTGCCCTCGAAGTCGGCCACCTTGCGGTCGTCCCCGGTGCGCAGGGCCAGTTCCACCACGCCGTTGCCGAGGAAGGGGTAACGGCCCTCGATGGAGTTCGCCATCAGCATCAGGTCTCCGTGGTCGCCCAGAAGATGCCCGCCGAGCTGTACGTACACGTCGGCGATGGAGCGCAGTTGCATCGGAGTGAGTGCGGCGGCCTCCTGGTCGGTGTAGGGGATCAGCCGTTCCCTCCAGAACTCCCGCCCCGCCAGGGCCTCTTCGGTCTGCGGGGTGTAGCACTGCCGGCGCCGGCGGGCGAGCCGGTCCCAGTCGACCTCCCAGCCGAAGTCCGCCCGGCCCCAGGCGCGGGCGTTCTCCTCGCGGCCCTGGGGCGTGCGGCGTCGCGCGGCGTCGAAGACGTAGGAGTCGTAGCCGAAGAACAGTTCGTCGGCGCCCTCGCCGGAGACGACTCCCTTGATCCCGGCCTGGCGTACCTCGTCGGACAGCATGCGCGCCGCCACGTTGTACGTCTCGCGCTGCGGGTAGCAGCAGTGGCGCACCATGTCCTCGAACCCGGCGGCCACGTCCGCGGGGCCGCAGCGGATCTGCCGGTGTTCGCTGCCCACCGTCTCCGACACCTCGCGCTGGAAGCGCCCCTCGTCCAGGGCTGCGTCCTCGAAGAGCACGGAGAACGTCTTCGGCGGTTTCTCGAGGAGGCGGGTCGCCTCCAGAACCAGGGTGGAGGAGTCGAAACCGCCGCTGAGATAGGCGCCGATCTCGACGTCCGCGTGCAGCCGGTCGCCGACCGCGCCGCCGAGCGTGTCGCGGATCTCCTCGTCGGTCGCGGGTGCCGCGGCGGTGTCGAACTCGCCGTAGCGCCAGTAGCGCGTGGTACGGGGTTCACCGTCGCCGAACGTGACCACGCAGCCGGAGGGGACGGCGTGGACGTCGCGCACCAGTGTCTTGGGGGCGACGATGTTCCCGAGCGAGAGGTACTGGTCGACGGCGGTGACGTCCAGCCACCACGTCCCGGGCACCGAGGTCACCAGTGGCTTGAGTTCGGAGGCGAAGTGCACGTGGGTGCCGGCCACCGTGTAGAAGAGGGGGCAGATACCGAACCGGTCGCGGCCCAGGTGCAGCCGCTCGCGGTCCCTGTCGTAGATCGCCGTGGCGAACTGGCCGTCGATGAGGCTCAGTCCTTCGGTCCCGTACCGTGCGAACAGTTCTGGCACGACGGCCACGTCCACCCGGTTGGCGGACCGGACGCCCAGACGTCGGCTCAGTTCGGGGGCGTTGTAGATCTCGCCGTTGGTCACGGCCGCGTAGCGGCCGGTGGCGTCCTCGGCGGGCTGCCATCCGTCACGCAGCGCGGTCATGCCGAGGCGGCCGAGTTTCATGGACAGCGTGGGTGTGCTCAGCGAGTAGCTCTCGTCCGGCCCCCGATGGGTGAGCCGGGCGTGCATGGTGGCGGAGACGGCCCTGTCCAGGGTGCCGTCCGGCGCGAAGGTCCCGCACAGGCCGCACATCGCGCTACACGCCCCGTTCCTGGAGTTGCTCCGCGAGCACCCGCAGGTTCTCCGCCCGCAGCACGTCACGGACACCGGCGTCGACCCAGCCAAGTCCGCGCATCTTGTTGACGAGGACCACGGCGGAGGCGGAGTCGCCGCCGACGTCGAAGAAGTTGTCGTCCAGCTCCACGTCCTGCACCCCGGTGAGGCTGCGCACGAGATGCAGGACCCGCAGCTCGGGCTCGCTGTGCAGGATCGCCCGCAGCGCTGTGTCGCGCCGGCCGGCCCGCAGCGCATCGCGGTCGATCTTGCCGTTCGGGGTGTGCGGAAACGTCGCGACGCGGTCGAGCACCGAGGGGACCTTGTACGGGTCGAGGGTGTTCTCCAGCTGCCCCCGCAGGGTTCGCGGGTCGCCGTCGCCGCGGTAGTAGCAGACGAGCACGTCGGGGTCGCTGCCGTCGGCGCCGTCGTGGGACTCGGCGGCGACCACGGCGTCCAGGACGCCGTCCAGTCGGCAGACCGCGTTCTCGATCTCGCCCGGGTCCAGGCGGTAGCCGCGGACCTTGACCTGCCGGTCCACCCGCTCCACGAAGTACAGCGCGCCGTCGCGCTCCTCGACGATGTCGCCGGTGGCGTAGACACTCTCGGAGCCGGGCTCACGAAACGGTGCGAGGCCGTCCTCGGTCAGATAGCCGAGCGCCACACTCGCTCCGGTGACGACGAGTTCACCGCGGTCGCCGGCCATGTCGCCGTCCACAGTGCGCAGGTGGTAGGCGCAGTCGCCGACCACCGAGCCGAGCGGCACCGCGTGCCGGCAACTCCCCGGGGCGAGCGGCTCGGTCAGCAGGTTGCACACGGTGGTCTCGGTGAGTCCGTACGCGTTGTGGAACGCGGTCACCGTGGCCCAGGTGCGGATCACCGAAGGTCGGCAGGGGCCACCGCCGTTGATCACGTGCCGAAGCCGCATGCCGGGGGTCGGTTCGGTGACCGTCAGCGCGTACGGCGTCGTTTTGAGGTGGGTGATGCCGAACTGCTCCAGGGTCTCGGCCAGGACGGAGCCGGGTGTCAGCCGGGACTCGTCGAGCACGACGAGGCAGGCGCCCGCGGACAGCGTCCACAGGATCTCGGTGAGGCATCCGTCGAAGGTGAGACGGGCGAACTGCAGGGTGCGCGAGCCGGGACCGACCTCCAGCCGCTCGACGTGGTCGCGGATCACCGGTGCGAGGGGGTCGGCTCCCACGAGCACGCACTTGGGTTCGCCGGTCGAGCCCGAGGTGTGGATGGCGTAGCCGGCGTCGGTCCCGGCCGGCAGCGGTCCGCCCACCGGGCGCCCGTCAGGGGCCGTCGGGCCCGCCGGCAGCCAGGCCGCGGGCACCTCGCCGAGCGCGACGTGCCCGTCGGGCGATGTCGCGTCGGCCATGGTCCGCAGCCCCAGCAGCCGCACCTTGGCGGCGTTGGAGGCCGCGCTGTCCCGGTCGTCGACGACGACGAACGGGCGCCGTGCCTTGAGCGCGCCGACGATGGCGACCACGGCACCGATGTCCCGGTGGCTTCGGATGCCGACGAACTCACCGGGCTCGGTGCGCTCGGCCACCCGGCGCGCGAAGTCGTCGGCCAGCTGTCCGAACTCTCGGTAGCTGAAGGTACGTTCGGCATTGCGGACGGCTGGGCCGTCCGGGAACTCCTGTATCGCGCGGTCGATCTCGTCGACGACTGTCATGTGACGGGTGTGCACCTCGCCCTCCTCTGTCGTGTGGCGTGCCGATGGCGTGCTGGGGACGGACGGGGTCCGTCACCGCACCGGGTGGGTGAGGGTGCCGACACCCTCGACGACCGAACGGACCGTGTCTCCGGGGCTGATCACGGTGGCCCCGGGTGTGCCGGTGCACAGGACCGTGCCGGGTGCGAGCGTGCGGCCGGCGGTGAAGTACTCGACGAGGTACCCGAGGTCGTACTTCATGGAGGTCGGTGTGGCCGACGCGACCGTCTCGTCGTTCAGGACCGTGGAGATCCGCACGGCGTCGAGGCCGTCGGGGAACTCGTCCATGGTGACCAGTACGGGCCCGACGCTGCAGAACGTGTCGAATCCCTTGGCCCACGGGATGTACCGCGGGTTCTCGCGGATGGCGTCCTCGGCCGTCATGTCCAGGACGCAGGTGACCCCGGCGATCACCGACCGCCACCGGTCGCGGGCCACGTTCTTGCAGGCGGTGCCGACGATCAGTCCGAGCTCCGCCTCCGCGGTGACCCGCTTGGACTGGACCGGCAGCTCGATGTGCTCCGCGTTGCCGATGAGACATCCGCCGGGACGCAGGTAGGAGCCGGGGCCCGAGGCGGGCTGCTGGGTCTCCAGGTCCTCACTGTGGCGCTGGTAGTTGAGGCCCGCGCCCCAGATGTCCGCGTCGCGGTCGGCCACCGTGGCGGCCAGCTCCGTGTTCAGCGCGACCGGCGCGAGGTCGTCCCCGTGCCGGTCGAGGGCTCCGGCGAGGGCCTGCAGTTCCCGCTCGCCGACCAGGTCGGCGATCCGGGTGACCCCGGCGTACCCCGGCAGTCCGCTCAGGGGCAGCCATCTGCCGTCGTGACCGACGACGATCTCACTGCTGTCGCTGCCGGTGGAGGTCCTGGCCAGTTTCACTGCTTCTCCTCTGTCGCGATCGGTCGGCCGGCGCGGGTCGTGCGGGTGAGGCCGGGGCGCGGACCACGGCGCCCCGGCGTGTGACGGGGCCCGCTGTCTAGGCGGCGCAGCCGCAGCGGGCCGCGGCGCTCCGGAAGTCCTTCTGGCGGGGGCTGTGGTCGGCGATCTCCACCGCGGTCTCCATCAGGCGCGCGGGATCCGCGCGGAACTCGGCGGCGAGGTCCTCCACCAGCGGGAAGAAGCCCGAGTGGATGCCGATGACGGCGCCGAGCACCTGCATCGTGCGGTCCTCCGGGACCGCTTCCATGTTGAGGTGGGCGTACTCGGCGATCCTGGCGAGTTCCTGGTAGTTGAAGAGGTCGCCGCGGGTCAGCTTGAGGATGCCGGCGACGGCCTCGATGGAGGCGTTGCCGGAGCCTCGCCCGATGCCGTTGAGCGTGGCGTCCACGATGGTGGCGCCGGCGTCGTACGCGGTGACGCTGTTGAAGTTCGCGAGGCCGAGGTTGTCGTGGCCGTGAAAGCCGACGACGTCGAAGTGCTCCCGGACCGCGCTCACGTACTCGCGGACGGTGCCGGGGAGCATCGCGCCGTAGGAGTCCACGACGTAGACCCCCTCCAGGGCCTCCGGCACCCCTGCCAGGCTGTCCAGGAGCTGGCCCACGGGGGTCGCACTGGACTTCATCAGGTTGAGGTAGACCTCTTCGCACACCTCGGTTGCCTGGCGCAGATAGTCGAGGTGGTCGGGGACCCGGTCGGGTTCCATCCCGACCCGCAGGAACGTCATGCCCTTGTTGGCCAGCGTCTCGACGGTCTCCAGCCGGGTGAACTCCGGCTGGGCGAACATGCCCCACGGCTTGCCCGAGAGGGTGGCGCCGGCCAGCTCGCCCCAGCGCCGGTGGTCTATGTTGCAGGCCCTGATCCCCGTCTTCTCCGCCTCCAGCCCGAGACCGTGGCCGACCTCGACCTTGGTGACCGGGGTGTCGTTGAGGCGTGTGAGTAAGTTGGTCACGAACGTCTCGTCGAGCTGAAAGTCGACGGCGTACATGCCATCGCGCAACGTGCAGTCGAGCAGATCGACCTTCGCGGTTTCCATGAGCTGGCTGCCCGGTTGGGACATACTGCCACTCCTCACTGAGATCCGTATGGGTGCCCGAGATGTGCTTCTGTCGTGCGGGACATGAATGCTGTGTGCCGAAAGAATGCAGAGCGCCGGTACCGCCGGAATACGCAGGGAATTCATCCGGAGTTTCCGGGACGAACGCGAGGGACGTCAGCCATACCCGAGGCGGACGAGAACTCACTGCTTCGGCGGTGGCCCCGGGGTGGGCGCTTCGAGAAGGCACAGGAGTTTCCTCGCACAATCCGTCTTCCGACGGCGCGTATCTATTATGCTAGGGAATTCCTCACCCCACGGCAAGCAATTTCCGGGATTTCTGTAGCCAATTCTCTTGCCACTTTCCCCCGACGTAAACATTCAATTTCCCTCGGGATGCGGCAGGCCGGCCAGGGCGGCCCGGGTGAGCCCCGCGAGCCGCTGGAGACCGTCACCGAGCCAGATCGAATGATGATCCCCGGGGATCGTGTGCTCCGTCAGGTCGGGCACGAGTCGGGCCCACCGTCCGTCCTGAGGGGGCGAGTGCGAAGCCAGCAGATGACAGGCCGGACCGTGGTACCGCCCGGGTGCCTGGTACGCGTGGACCGCCTGCACGTGCGCGCGGAACACGGTGTAGCGCTCGCTCAGCAGGTCCGCTTCGAGTTCGGGCGGCAAGGCCCGTGACTGTTCGACCTGCCGGAAGACGGCGTCGGCGTCTCCCGCGAACTTTGCGGTCAGCGCGTCGAGTTCGGTTCCGCACTCGACGCCGAGCGACGCGGTGACGTCGTGCAGAAAGCGCCGGACGGTCTCCCTCTCGGGCGGCACGGGCGACGGGAACGGCGGGCTCGTGTCGACGAGGACCACCTGGCCCACCTCGGCGCCGGCCTCCGCCAGCCGCCGTGCCATGTCGAACACGATGAGGCCGCCCAGTGACCAGCCCAGCAGGTGCACCACGCCGTCCGGAACGAACTCCCGCAGGGCGGCGGTGTACCGCGCGGACAGGTCGGGAACGGAGGGCACGGGTTCCTGGTCCCCTTCGAAGCCGGGCGCCTCGATCCCGTACACGGGCTGGTCGGCGCCGAGCAACTGGGCCAGGGGAAGGTAGGAGTACGCCGAGCCGGAGCTGGCGTGCACGCAGAACAGCGGTGCCGCGGTGCCCTCGGGGCTCAGCGGGACGATCCGGTCCACGTCCGGGTGGGGCGGGGAAGGCCTGGTCATGAGCGCACCTCTTCGGTCTTCTCGTCCACGAGCGCGGCGACCGCCCGCACGGTGACGTTGCCGTACATGGCCCGCACGCTGAGCTTGACGCCGAACTTCTTGTTGATGCGGCTGACCGCACGCATGGCCTGCAGCGAATTCCCGCCGGCTGCGAAGAAGCTCTCCTCGGCCCCCAGTTCCGGCGTCGCCAGCACCTCGCAGAAGATGCCGGTCACGGCCTCCTCGGTCGGCGTGCGGGGCTCCGCGCGGTCGGCGCCGCCGGCACCCCCGGCCGCTACCAGCTCGATCACCGCCTCGCGGTCCACCTCCCAGTCGTCACGCAGCGGCAGGGCGGGCAGCACCACCCAGTGCGTCGGGATCAGCGCGTCGGGCGCCAGGCCCACCAGGTGGGCCCGGAGTTCCGGCGGAGCCGGCGCGCGGTCGCCGACGGGGCGGACGCAGGCAGTCACCCTGGAGGCCCCGTCCTCGTCCGTGTCCTCCAGGACCACGGCCGCGGCGATGCCGGGGTGGCTGCTCAGCAGCGTCTCGATGCGGGCGGGTGACGTCGGCACACCCCGGCGCTCGATGCGCGCGTCCGCGGCACCGAGCAGTTCCAGACGCAGGTCGTGGCTCCAGCGGGCGGTCTCGTCACTGAGGAAGGCGGTGCGGTCCGGGTGGAAGGGGTCCGGCACGAAGCGGTTCGCGGCGGCCTCCGGCTGGTTGAGGTAGCCGTCGGCCAGGCTGCCCGCCGCACCACCGACGAGGAGACGGCCGGTCACACCACGCGGTACCAGGTTCAGTGCGTCGTCGACGACGTACAGCGACCGGTTGACGTGCGGCGCGGTGCCTCCCTGCGCGGAACCGGCGCAGGCCGCGGGGGCGCTGGGCGGTCCCCACAGCGTGCCGAACCGCCGCCCCTCCCGCGCCCACGCCCCGGCGGCCCGTCCCGACGGTTCACGGTCAGCGCCACGGATGTGCCGCAGGCCGGGCAGTGCGGCGGGGTCGAGCAGGGCACGCAGCGCCGGCGGCAGCTGCGCGTGGGTGACACGGCGCTCCCTCAGCAGGGCGGCCACACGTTCGGCGTCCGCGCCCTCCTCGGGCGTCGCCGCGACGAGCGTCGCGCCGCACGTCAGGGCGGCCCACACGTCGCCCCGCAGGTTGCCCGAGGACACCGGCAGGACGAACAGCCGGTCGCCCTCCGCGAGTTCGAGCGCCCGGCGATGACCCTCGCCGGTGAATGACAGCGTGCGGTGTGAGAGGACCACGCCGCGGATCTCCCCCGCCGCGTCAGGCACGTACACGACGCAGGCGGGCGCACCCGGATCCAGGCCCGGGTCCTTCTCGTGGGCCGGCAGGGGCGCGGACGGCGCGGCCGCGAGCCGCGGGCCGTCCTCGGTGTCGAGCCCCACCACGGCCCACCCGGACGGTTCGGGAAGGCGGGCCCGCGCATCGGCGTCCGTGACGACGACGGCCGCGGCGGTGTCAGCGGCGACGAACGCCAGCTGCCCGGCGGCCTCCTCGACGCCGAGGTGGGTTGCAACCCCTCCCGCCCGCCACACGCCCAGGGCGGCGACGCAGGCGTCGGCCCACCGGTCGCTGACCACGACGGCGACCGCGCCCGGCAGGAGGCCCGCGGTCCGCAGCCGTGCGGCGAGGGCATCGGCCCGCCGGTCGAGGTCCGCGTATGTCAGCTCCTGCGTGCCGCTGACGACCGCGGTGGCGGTGGGCCGCAGCCTCGCGACACGCGAGACCGCCCGGGGCACGGGCTCACCGTCCCACTCGGCCTCGGGACCGCGGCCCGCGGCGAGCAGCAGGCGGCTCTCCTCCTCGTCGACCAGCGCGATGCGCGACACCGGCCGGTCCGGGTCGGCCGCGGCGGCGCGCAGCACCGTCTCCAGATGGGCCAGGAGCGCTTCGATGCGCCAGGGGTCGAACAGGTCGGTGGAGTACTCCACGGAAGCGCGCAGGGTCGTGCCGTCGTCGACGAGGGTGATCGCGACGTCGAAGCGGGCGCCCTCGGCGGCCTGCGGTACCAGTTCTGCCGACACCCCCTGCAGGGAGAGGTTCTCGCCGGAGGTGGCGCCGCCGAGCATCTGCAGGCTGACCTGGAACAGCGGGTTGCGGCCCGGCTCGCGGATCGGACGTACGGCGTCGACGACCTGGTTGAACGGCGCCTCCTGGTGCTCGTACAGCTCCAGGGTGCCGTCGGCCACCCGGTCGACGAGTTCACTGAAGGCGGGGTCGTCCGAGAGGTCGCAGCGCAGCACCGCCATGTTGACGAACATGCCGACGACGGTTTCCAGTTCCGGCTCCGGCCGGCCCAGCATCGGGACGCCGAGCGGGATGTCGTTCTGGCCCGTGTAGCGGCTGAGCACCACGTTCAGGGCCGCGGCCAGCACCATGAACGGGGAGGCGCCGTGGTCGTCGCCGAGCCGCACGACGAGGCCACGGACGTCCTGGGGCAGATCCCTGTTCAGGGTCTCGCCGTGGTGGCCGCCGCCGACCGGTCGGGGCCGGTCCGCGGGCAGGTCGAGCACGGGGACCCGGTCCAGTTTCGCGCGCCAGAAGTCGAGATCCTCCTCCAGGACGGCACCGTGCAGACGCTCGCGCTGCGCGACGGCGAAATCGGTGTAGTCGAGGTCGGTCTCCTCGAAGACGGGTGACATCCCGTTGCACAGGCTGCGGTAGGCGGTGGATATCTCCGCGTTGATCAGTCCCGTCGACCAGCCGTCGGTGACGATGTGGTGGAAGCCCTGGAAGAGGACGTGCTCCTGCGGTCCCAGGCGGACGAGGGAGAAGCGGTGCAGCGGGCCGGTGCCCAGGTCGTAGGGCTCGGTGCGCAGTGCGTCGGTCTCGGCGCGCAGCCGCATCTCCCGTTCGGCCTCGGGGAGTTCGGACAGGTCGGTCACGGGCAGTGGTGCGAACGCGTGCGGCGCCACCACTTGGTGGAGGGTGTCGTCCACGCGGTGGACGGTGGTGCGCAGGGCCTCGTGGCGGGCCACGACCAGGTCGAGGGACTGCTCGAGGACGTCGACGCGCAGGGGGCCGGTCAGCCGCCACACCATGAGGATGTTGTAGACCGTGTCTCCGGAGGCCAACTCGTCCAGGAAGTACAGCTGTTCCTGGGCGAACGAGACCGGGTGGGCCGACGGGAAGCTTTCGTCGGCGACCGCCGGACCGTGCCGTTCACTGGGGTGCATGTCAGGTCCTCTCCGGTGTGATCGGCGACTTCAAAGCGGACAAGGGAACTCCTTCGAGGCGCGGAGGGGCGGTCCTTCCGGACGGCGCGGGGAAACGGGGTCGGAGCCTGGGCGCGGGCGGCGGACGTCGGTGCGGATGTCACCCGGCCGTTTCGGCCGTCTCCGCCCGTGGTTCGGGCATGGAGCGCACACGAACGACCGGGGACAGGGCGAGTGGGACGACCATCGCGGCCGAGCAGAGCACCAGGACGACGAGGCCCGTCCGCAGGCCCAGGGCTCCGCCCAGCAGCCCCCCGCAGAGCCCGCCGAGCGCTCCGCCGCCGAACAGCAGCGTGCGGAAGGCGGCGTTCATGCGGCCCATCAGTGACTGGGGGGTCAGGGTCTGGCGCAGCGAGAGCTGTACGACGTTGGACAGTCCGCTGCCGAAGTAGCTGATCAGCAGCGACAGGATGAACGTGACGATCATCAGAGGCCTTGGGCCGCCCGCGATGATGAGCAGGAGGGGGCCGACGTAGATGCCGGTGAGGGCGAGTCCGTAGACCGCGCCGGTGGGGAAGCGGCGGATGCTCGCTGCCGAGGACAGGGCCCCCAGCAGCGCACCGACGGACGACACCGAGTAGATGAGGCCGACGAGTTGAGGACTCAGTCCCTTCTCCCGCACTCCGTAGAGGAGGAAGAGCGTGGAGACGCTGGTCAGCGAGAAGTTGGTGAACGGGGCGAGCGCGGCCAGGGGGCGCAGCAGGTGGTGGCCGAAGACCCAGCTCACACCCTCCTTGAGTTCGCGTCCCAGGTGCCGTTCGGTCGTCGGGGGCGCAGGGGCCGGTTCCTTGGTGCGGATCATCAGAAGGCTGATCAGCGAGGCGAGGTAGGAGAAGGCGTCCAGGACCAGTGCCGTCGGGGGCCCGAGCCAGCCGACGAGGACACCCGCCACGCCGGGGCCTGCCACGTCGGAGGTCGACTGGGTGACGCTGAGTTTCTGGTTCGCCTCGACGTAGAGCCGCCGGTCCTTGACGAGAGCGGGGACGTAGGACATCCAGCTCACGTCGAACAGGACGGAGCAGACGCCCACCAGGCACGCGATGACCAGCAGCGCCTCGATGGACAGCAGGTGCAGGGCCGACAGCAGCGGAACCAGCGCGATGAGCACCATCCTGACCGCGTTCGCCGCCAGCATCAGTGGCCGGCGGCGGCTGCGGTCGACCCAGACTCCGAAGACCAGCGACAGGAAGAGGTACGGGGACAGTTGCAGGAAGCTCAGGAGCCCCACCTGTTGCGGTGTGGCGTCGTACACCAGTACCGCGGTCAACGGCAGCGCCAGATTGGTGACCTGTGACCCGAACAGGGAGAACGTCTCGCCCGACCAGAACGTGAGGAAGTCGCGGCTGTGCCACAGGTTTTCCGGAGCGGAGGGCGGCGGCTCATGAAGAAGAGGCTGCTTCGTTTCTTCGGTCACCGGCAGCTATTCCCGTCCTGGTGAACCTTGGTAAGGGCCGCGCCTGCATAACTCGTGCACGCCGGCGGCTCGCGCATCGGATCGGGCACGACGGTTGCCCATCGGTAATCCCCCATTTCCACAAGTAATACGTCGCGCGTTTCGCGGCGCACATCTGGAACATATTAACCGGCGCCTTTTAACCGGAAGCTATTAAGACGAACAAAGGTGTACAGGCGTACGGGTTCCCAACCGCCCCCACCACACACCGCCGCATTCCTTGTTGGCTGAAAGACCGTGCCCACGCCCGTCCAAAACGGGGAGCATGCGGATCGCCCCGTGCGTCCGCGACGACCGGCGGAGTACGGCACATGGTGCAGATCAGGAGCGTATTGTTTCCGCCGACGACCTGAAACGATCACTATTTACGATCTTGAAAAGACCGCGCAGTATCAGCCGGTACCTCGCGCTCCCAGCGCTGTCCCGTTCCACCGTCGCCCCCTGAGCCCCGAGAACGCCCGCCGCGTCTGCCGCGCCGGCCTTCGACATCCTCGCCACTCCCCCGCCACGGGCACGCGCCGCAACCGGGCCGGCGTCCGCCGCTGGAACTCAACCCGGCGTCTTTCCGGCCGTTGCCCCTCGGAGCACCCTAGGGGCGTGCGATAGGTTGCCCGCCATGACTGGACCCGGACCCGTCGCCTGGCCACCCGCCCCGATACGGACCGAACGGCTCGTGCTCCGTGAGTCCGACACCCGGGACCGTGCGGCGTTCATCGAGTTGTTCGCGTCACCGGAGGTGCACACCTACCTGGGTGGCCCTCGGCCGCGTGAAGAAGTCGAGCGCACGGCGCCCGAGGTGCCCGGGCGTCGCCCTGGCTTTTTCGTGGTCGATCTCGACGGAGCGATGATCGGCGTGGTCAAGCTCGATCGACACGACGCGGAGAGTCCGGGGCACATCCGTCCGGATGTCGTGAAGGCCGAGCTCGGCTACCTGTTCCTGCCGGAGGCCTGGGGATGCGGGTACGCCGCCGAGGCGTGCGCAGCCGCACTGGACTGGTTCGCCGACGCGCTTCCCGGCGAGCCGGTCGTGCTGCGCACCCAGACCGCCAATGACCGCTCGATGCGCCTCGCGGCGAAGCTGGGGTTCAGCGAGGTGGAGCGGTACGAGGAGTACGGCGCCGAGCAGTGGTTCGGCGTGTGGTCATCGGCCACGCCGTCGGGTTGAGTCCGGGACGAAAGCAGCGTCCTTGAGATGTGCCACTGACCCCAGGGCGTCCCAGCGGGCCCCCCGGGGCCTCGTACCGCGGCGGCGCCCCCGCGTTGCTTGTGGTCAGACGAGCGCGTTCTTGTAGAAGAGGTTGGAGCGGCGGTCGCCTGCCTCGCCGGAGGCGAAGCCGAGGAACAGCCGTACCTCACCGGCCACCGTCCGGTAGACGGCCATGCCCTCGGGCTCGCGGAAGCTGAGGGTCGAGCCGGCCTGCGTCAGAACGGGCCCCTGGGCGACCTTCCCTGTGTTGAGGTCGATGGCGGTGACCTCCGAGTCGACGATGTTCCCGTTCGCTTCGTAGCTGGTGCCCGTGAGCACGTAGAGATACTGGCCGTACGCCGTGTAGCCCTGGAACACCGACGACGCCGTGCTGAGGGTGGGCATGACGAACCGGGACAACGGGCTGCTGAAGTCACCCGACGCCGCCGCGGACAGGGAGTGCACGGAGATGTACCGGTCGCCGTCGAGGAGGTAACGCACGATGAGGCGGTCGTTCACCGGGTCGGTCGCGCAGGTGTAGGAGGTGGCTCCCGTCACGGGCGTGTGCTTGGTCAGCGCCGAGGAACTGGTCGTCAGCGTGGTGCCGCTGGTGAACTTGAAGCGGGCCAGGCGCGTCCCGTAGCCGCTGGTGCTCGCGTCGGTCTCCGTCCACAGGTACGTGGAGGTGCCGACGGCCTGGGCGCCTATGGACACCCCGTGACCGAAACCGGTGAGGTACATGTACCCGACCTGGTTGCCGTCGAAGTCGAGCTGGGTCACGCACAGGTCGCCGGCCGTCTCCGACGTGCCGTCGCGGCGCTGGACGACGAACAGGCGGCGGTTGACGTTGTCGAAGACGAATCCCTGCTGCACGGTGCTGTCGCGCAGAGTCTTGCTGCGGAACAGGTCGTACGACGGTTCCGTCAGGTCGAAGCGCAAGGACGCGGGCACCGCCGCGGAGGCCGCACCCGCCCCCGTGCCCAGGCCCAGTGCGGCCAGGCCCAGGCCGCCACCCGCGCGCAGCAGATTGCGGCGGCTCGGGAACGCGGCGCCGTTGTCGGACGGGGTCGACGGGAACATGTCTTCTCCTTGACTGTGCGATGGCAAAGCAGACATGAATCTACGTGATGGTTCGGCAGCGACAGACGGGGGCCGCCGTGCCCGTTTCCGGCCTCGCTGGCGTCGGCGGACGGTCGGTCAAACCGCCTCTGCACGTGGGAGTTGGGCCCTCCACCGGCCGGACGGACCCGTGTTCGCGAGTGACCTACCGGTGCTGCTCGGCCCCGGCGAACATGTCGATCAGGCCGTGGGGCGCGTCGTCGCCGAAGAGAAGCTCGTGGAGCCGGGCGCCATCGGTGGCTGCCGCGGCACTGCGAGGGAACAGGTCCTGCTCGTACGCGGCGAGCGCGGCCTCGGTATCGTCCGGGTGCGCGGCGATGGCCTTTCCGAGTTCGGCGCCGTCGTACATGGCCAGGTTGGCTCCCTCGCCGTTCGGGGCCGAGAGGTGGGCGGCGTCGCCGAGCAGCGTCACCCCGGGCACGCGGTCCCAACGGTGCTCGGGCGGCAAGGCGTTGAGGGCGCGCAGGACCGGTGCTGTCTCACCGTCGGTGATCAGTGCGGTGAGTTCCGGCGCCCAGCCCGTGAACTCCTGCGCGATCCGCTCGGCCGCCGCGGCGGAGTCGGTGAAGTCGATGCCCGCGAACCAGCCCTGGGGCTTGGAGAGGGCCACGTAGGTGTGCAGGGTCCCGCCGCTCTCCCGGTGCGCCTGGATTCCCTTGCCGGGCGCGAGCGCGAGCAGCGACCCGCCGCCGACAGCCTTCGCGACGGCCGGATGCCGGGTGTCGGCGTCGAACAGGTAGGTCTCGACGAAGGATCCGCCGATGTACTGCGGAACCGCGTCCGAAACGAGCGGCCGCACCCGCGACCAGGCACCGTCCGCGCCCACCAGCAGGCTCGTGACGACGGTGGAACCGTCGTCGAAGGCCACCTCGTGGCGGTTGTCGCCGAGGGCGCGGACACCGCTGACCTTGTGCCCCCACCGGACGGTGCCTGCCGGGAGAGAGTCGAGCAGGATCCGCCGCAGCTCGCCGCGCAGCACCTCGGGACGCCCGCGCTCACTGTCGTCGTCGAACAGCACGGTCCCGTCCGGGGCGAGGACCCGCATCGCCTCACGCCCTTCCAGGACGAGGCCGCGGAACTCGTCCATCAGGTTCGCCGCCCGCAGGGCCGGCTGGCCGTTGTCCTCGTGGATGTCGAGCATGCCGCCCTGCGGCCGAGCGGTCGGAGAGACCTCCGCCTCGTAGACGACCGCCGGAATGCCGTGGACGTGCAGGACGCGGGCGAGTGTCAGTCCGCCGAGTCCGGCACCGACGATCGTGACGTCACTGGTCATGGTGTTCCCTTCGCTGTCGCGGGGCCTGCCGCTTGCTCACCCGGCAGACCAGCTCTGGAACCGCGTTCCAGACAGCTCAGGCTGGAACATCGTTCCAGGGATGTCAAGCTGGAACGGCGTTCCACGCATGTGTCAGGATGTCCGTATGGCAACCAGGACGCGCCGACCGGAGCGACGCAAGGAACCGCTGTCACGGGAGCGCATCGTCGAGGCGGCGGTCGGGCTTCTCGACTCGGCGGGCGAAGGCGGACTCACGTTCCGCGCCCTGGCCGAGCGTCTCGCCACCGGGCCCGGCGCGATCTACTGGCATGTGAGCGGCAAGGACGAGCTCCTCGATGCCGCCACCGACGCCGTCGTCGCCGACATCATGACCTCCGGCACGGCCGACACGTCGCCGCACGAGGCGATCCGCGCCCTCGCACTCGGCGTGTTCGACGCGATCGACGTCCACCCGTGGATCGGCACGCAGCTCTCGCGCGCCCCGTGGCAGTCGCCGATGCTCCGGGTCTTCGAGCACCTCGGACGCCACGTGCAGGCACTTGGTGTGCCCCCCACCGTCCAGTTCACCGCCGCGTCCGCGCTGCTGAGCTACATCCTCGGGGTGGCCGGGCAGAACGCGGCCAACGCCCGCGCACACCGGACGGGCACGAACCGGACCGAGTTCCTCGGCACCGCCTCCGCCGCCTGGGCGGACCTCGACCCCGACGAGTACGCCTTCACGCGAAACGTCGCGGCACAGCTACGTGATCATGACGACCGGGCGGAGTTCGTCGCCGGCATCGACTTCGTCCTCACCGGAATCACGGCCTGCCGAGGGGCGGCCGGCCCGGCACCGTCGTAGCCGACGCCCGGGCCGCCCCTGGAGACTCGGGGAGACGGCGCTGCGATCCGCCGGGCCGGCGTGCTCCGGGACGCGATCTCCATTCGCGGCGCTCTCCGGAAACGGGTCCGCCTCGGCGGCCGGACCGCCCGCCGGTTCCCGGGTCCGCGGTCAGAGACCAGGGTCCGCGGTCAGAGAGTGAGGAGTCGGACCAGCAGCACCGCCAGCGTCCCCGCGGTGAGCAGCGATCCCGCGGCCGTGAACACCCGGTCGACGGTCGGTGCGTCCCAGCCCTGGATGGCACACCGGCGGGGATCTTGCGGGTCGTAGCGGACCGTGACACACGCCCCCACACGAAAGTCCCGCGCGACGGAACCGCGGCCGAGCCTCGACGCGTACTCGCACGCGCGTCCGTCCCGGGCCGTCCAGGCGGCGACCGGATGGCGGTAGGTGGCACCCTCGTGGTCCCGCCTGACGTCGTGGCGGACTATCCGGCCCTCAGCCGTGACACCCCCGCGACGCAGGGCAGCGGCACGGCGGAGTCCGTATGCGCCGAAGCCGAGGAAGACCACGCCGATCGTCAGCGGGATGAGTGCGAGGAGCCATACGCGTTGCATATCTGGTGCGACGCGTGTGCGAGGGTACCGGTTGCGGTCGGGGCGACCGTGTCCGCCACCCCGCCCTCACCGGCGCCGCTTCTCTGTGCGGGCCCACGGCGTCGGCATCCGCGCGACGGCCCCGAGGTCAGGCCGGAGCTCCGGCGGGGGCTCGGGCGGCCTCCAGCACCTCGGGCAGCGGAAGCTCCAGGGCCGCGGCGAGTTCCGCGAGCTCTTCCTCCGTCGGCTGGATGGGCCCGGCTGTGCCGTCTTCGGCCAGGACCTTGATCCGCGGCGTGCGGATGCCGGTCCGCTCCGCGAGGGCCTGAGCCGTGAGACGGCGGCGCCGCATGGTCTGCTGCAACAACTGCGCGAGATGAACCATTCAGGGCTCCTGCCCAGCCCGCGCGCTTTCACGCAACCGCGTTTCGGCTTCGGGCACGGGCACACCCGTTCGTAGTGGTTCCGGGGCGCCCCACCGTGTGGGGCGGGCCACCGCGCAGCTCATGGGCCGTGCGGGCAACCCTGCCGCAGGGGCCTCGGGCCGCGGAGGGGCGGGCCCCGCGGTTCGGTGGGGGCGGGGGCGCCGCAGCAGCGGCCACGCCCCGGACGTCCCTTCCGTCGCAGTACAGACCACCCTCTAGTCTGTGATCATGGGCGTTCCGGGTACGCGCACCACCGGCCCGGAAACGCGGGCACTGGACGGATGCGGAGTCTCGATGAACTTCTGGTCGATCTATCAGCACGGATTCGCGCGGATCGCCGCGTGCACCGGCCATGCCGCCATCGCCGACCCGCCGGCCAACGCGCAGGCCGTGTTGCGGCAGGGGCGCCGGTGTGCGGAGGAGGGAGTCGCCGTCGCGGTCTTCCCGGAACTGTGCCTGTCCGGCTATTCGATCGAGGACCTCCTGCTGCAGGACACGGTCCTCGACGAGGTCGAGCAGGCACTCCAGACCCTGGTGGCCGGTACCGCGGACCTCATGACGGTGCTCGTCGTCGGCGCCCCGCTGCGGCACCGCCATCGTGTCTACAACTGCGCGGTGGTCGTGCACCGCGGCCGCATCCTCGGCATCGCGCCCAAGTCCTACGTGCCGAACTACCGCGAGTTCTACGAGCGGCGGCAGATCGCCGCGGGGGACGACGAGCGCGGCGGCACGATCCGGATCGGCGGCGCGGCCGTGCCGTTCGGCGTCGACCTGCTCTTCGCGGCGCAGGACGTGCCCGGGCTGGTGCTGCACGCGGAGATCTGCGAGGACATGTGGGTGCCGGTGCCGCCGAGCGCCGAGGCCGCCCTGGCCGGTGCGACCGTCCTCGCCAACCTCTCCGGCAGCCCGATCACGGTCGGCCGGGCCGAGGACCGGAAGTTGCTGTGCCGCTCCGCGTCCTCGCGCTGTCTCGCCGCCTACGTCTACGCGGCGGCGGGACTCGGTGAGTCCACGACCGACCTGTCGTGGGACGGCCAGACCATGATCTACGAGAACGGCGTCCTGCTGGCGGAGACCGAACGCTTCCCGCAGGACGACCGGTACGCCGTGGCCGACGTGGACCTCGACCTGCTGCGGCAGGAGCGTCAGCGGATGGGCACCTTCGACGACAACCGCCGTGCCCACGCCGCGCGTACCGGGAGCTTCCGGCAGGTGGAGTTCCGGCTCGACCCGCCCACGGCGGACCTCGGCCTCAAGCGCCGGGTCGAGCGGTTCCCCTTCGTGCCGGCCGACGCGGACCGTCTCGCCCAGGACTGCTACGAGGCGTACAACATCCAGGTGGCGGGTCTCCAGCAGCGGCTGGCGTCGATCGGCGGTCCCAAGGTCGTGATCGGCGTGTCCGGCGGCCTGGACTCCACGCACGCGCTGATCGTCGCCGCCCGGGCGATGGACCGCGCCGGCCGCCCGCGCAGCGACATCCTCGGCTTCACGCTGCCCGGCTTCGCGACCGGCGACCACACCAAGGACAACGCGCACAAGCTGATGCGCTCGCTCGGCATCACCGCGGCCGAACTCGACATCACGCCGACCGCACGCCTCATGCTCAAGGAAATCGGGCACCCGTTCTCGTCCGGCGAGCCGGTGTACGACATCACCTTCGAGAACGTGCAGGCCGGGCTGCGCACCGACTACCTGTTCCGGCTGGCCAACCAGCGCGGGGGCATCGTGCTCGGCACCGGTGACCTGTCCGAGCTGGCCCTCGGCTGGTGCACGTACGGCGTCGGCGACCAGATGAGCCACTACAACGTCAACTCCGGCGTACCGAAGACGTTCATCCAGCACCTGATCCGCTGGGTCATCGGCAGTGAGCAGTTCGACGAGGAGACCGGGAAGACCCTGGCGGCGATCCTCGACACGGAGATCAGTCCGGAGCTCGTGCCCGGCGAGGAACTCCAGTCCACGGAGTCCAAGATCGGACCGTACGCGCTGCACGACTTCACCCTCTTCCACGTGCTGCGGTACGGGTTCCGGCCGTCGAAGATCGCCTTCCTCGCCTGGCACGCCTGGCACGACAAGGAGGCGGGTGCCTGGCCGCCCCACTTCCCCCTGCCGAAGCGGGGCGAGTACGACCTGCCGGAGATCTGGCGCTGGCTGGAGGTGTTCTGCCGCCGCTTCTTCGGGTTCGCGCAGTTCAAGCGGTCAGCCATGCCGAACGGGCCGAAGGTGTCGGCCGGCGGTTCCCTCTCCCCGCGAGGCGACTGGCGCGCCCCCTCCGACAGCACGGCGGACGCGTGGCTGCGGGACCTCGCGCGCTGGAACATCACCGGCGAGGAAAACCCCGGATCCCGCCCCGGATAGAGTCCGCTTCTCAGCACGTGCACATGACACACACAGGGGCGGGACACATGAAGCACAGACGGACCGCGGCATGGGCGGGCATCACCGCCGCCGCATTGGTCACCACCAGCGCGTGCGGCGCGGAGGCCGCGAAGAACACCGCCGACGCCGTCCGGCACGCCGACACCGTCATGGCGGCGCTCGCCCGCGCCTCCGACAAGGCGTCCGGACTGGGCTCGGCGGAGATCGAGTCGACGACCACACTCACCGCGGGCAGCGGCAAGCCGGTCTCCATGAACGGCACGTACTCCTGGGGGAACGGCACCGCGCTCGACGTCGAGATGGACACCGAGAACGCGCAGATGCAGTCCCTCCAGGACGACCCGACGCTGACGATGAAGCTGGTCGACGGGGCGTACTACTACGAGGTGGATCCGCAGCCCAGTGGCCCCCTCAAGGGCAAGCACTGGATGCGCGTCGATGTCTCCGCGGTGCTCGGGGAGTCGGGCGCCAAGAGCATCGAGGAGAACGCCGACCCCACGACGGGCCTGCGCTACATCGGCGCCTCGAAGAACGTGAAGGACCTCGGCGAGGAGACGATCCGCGGGAAGAGGGCCACCCATTACCGCGGCAGTGTCGGGGCGGACCAGGTCAACGCGTCCAAGCTGACCGCCCCGGAGAAGCGGGCCGCCATCAAGTCCCTGACGGCGACGCCGAACGGGAAGCTGGTCCTGGACATCTGGGTCGACGGCAAGGACCTGCCGGTACGCCTGGAGCAGCACGGCGGCGGAATGGACGTCAGGATGGACTTCCTCAAGTTCGGTGCCGGCAAAACGATCACGGCCCCGCCCGCCGCCGACACCGGGGACCTCTCCGAGGAGACGGCGAAGCTGCGCGACCAGTCCCTCGGGCAGTGAAAGGGCTGACACGTAGGGCTGACACGTACGAGCTGACACGAACGGGCTGACACGTACGGGGTGGGCCGGCCGTTGGGGGCGGCCGGGCCACGGTCCGTCCCGCGGAGCCCCACTCGGCGCTGACGAAGCCGGTGAGGGGTGCTCAACCGAGAACGACCACCGAACGCAGGACCTCCCCCTTGCGCATGCGGGCGAAGGCGTCCTCGACCTCGTCGAGGGAGACGGTTTCGCTGACGAAGGCATCGAGGTCGAGGCGGCCCTGGCGGTAGAGGTCGACGAGCAGGGGAAAGTCGCGGGACGGAAGGCAGTCTCCGTACCAGGAGGACTTGAGCGCTCCGCCGCGGCCGAAGACGTCCTGCAACGGCAGTTCGAGCCGCATGTCCGGGGTGGGGACGCCGACGAGGACGACGGTGCCGGCCAGGTCTCGGGCGTAGAACGCCTGCCGGTACGTCTCCGGCCGGCCGACGGCGTCGATGACGACGTCGGCGCCGAAACCGCCGGTCAGTTCACGGATCGCGGTGACCGGGTCGCTCTCGCGGGAGTTGACGGCGTGCGTGGCCCCCATCGCCAGCGCGGTCGCCAGTTTGCGGTCGTCGATGTCCACGGCGATGATCTTCGCCGCGCCGGCCAGCCGGGCACCGGCCACGGCGGCGTCACCGACGCCTCCGCAGCCGATGACGGCCACTGTGTCACCGCGGCCCACTCCCCCGGTGTTGATGGCCGCCCCGATGCCCGCCATCACCCCGCAGCCGAGCAGTCCCGCCGCGGCGGGTGACGCGGCCGGGTCGATCTTCGTGCACTGCCCGGCGGCGACGAGTGTCTTCTCGGCGAAGGCGCCGATACCGAGGGCGGGTGACAACTCGGTGCCGTCGGTGAGGGTCATCTTCTGCCGCGCGTTGTGCGTGTCGAAGCAGTACTGCGGGCGACCGCGTCGGCAGGCACGGCAACGACCGCACACCGCGCGCCAGTTGAGGATGACGGCATCGCCGGGTTCGAGGTCCGTGACGTCTGCGCCGACCTGTTCGACCACGCCGGCCGCCTCGTGCCCGAGGAGGAAGGGGAAACCGTCGCCGATGCCGCCCTCGCGGTAGTGCAGGTCGGTGTGGCAGACGCCGCAGGCCCGCACCTTCACCACCGCTTCCCCGGGTCCCGGGTCGGGCACGACGACCGTCTCGACGCGTACCGGCTGTCCCTCGGCGTGGGCCACTACGCCGCGTACGTGCTGGGGCATGGGTGGGGTCCTTTCGACTGCGTGGTCTTCGGCCACTGCGATCCGGGTGGTGGTGACGGGAGGTTCACTTCGCGGGGCGTACGCGCACCGGGAGGGAGGCCCAGGAACGCAGGGTGTTGTTGAGGTGCCGCCGCGGTGTCCCGGCGAGCTCGATGCGGTCCACCCTGCGGGCGAGGGCGGTCAGCAGGGCCTCGGCCTCCAGGCGGGCCACGTGCTGGCCGACGCACTGGTGGATACCCATGCCGAAGCCGACGTGACCGGAGGGGTCGCGGGCGAGGTCGAAGCGGTCGGGGTCGCTCCAGCGGGCCGGGTCCCGGTTGGCCGAGCCGAGGAACATGAGGATCTTCGAGCCCTCGCGAAGGGTCGTCCGCGCTACGGTCACGTCCGTCGTCACGGTGCGGAAGAAGGTCTGCACGGGCGACTGCCAGCGCACCGCCTCGTCGAACGCCGTGCGGGCCAACTCCGGTCGGCAGCACAGGCGTTGCCACTCCCCGGGGTGGGAGGCCAAGGCGTAGAGGGTGGCGGCCAGTCCGTGCACGGTGGTGTCGACTCCGGCGGTGAGCAGGGAGCGGATGACCAGCGGTGCCTGTGCGTGGGTGAGTTCCCCGCGGTCGGCGGCTGCCCAGACGCGCGCGCCGAAGCCCCCTTCCCGGAGGGCTCGGCGGGTGCACTGGGCGTCCACCCAGGCCGACAACTCCGCCACCCGTGCGGCGTCCGCCTTCACGAGGTCGTTCACGGGTCCGAAGGCGTTGAAGGCCATGTTGCCGTAGGGCAGGAGGTTGTCACGGCCGTCGGGTCCCAGGCCCACGGCATCGGGAAAGACACGCAGCGGAAACGCCTTGGCGAGCGCCTCGAACGCGTCGAACTCCGTTCCCTGTTCGGTCAGTACGGTGTCGACGAGTTCGTCGGCGACCGGCTGCCAGGCCTCTCGCAGCCGGCGCAGCGCGGATGGCGCGAGGATCTCCCGCAGCACACGGCGCGGGGCGTCGTGGCGGGGCGGATCGGCCTCCAGCAGCAGGCTCGGCGCTCGCCAGGGTTTCTCGTGGCGGAAGTTGGCCAGTCCCACGCCCGCGGCGGACTGGAAACTCTGCCAGTCGACGAGCGCGGCGTGTACGTCGCGGTACCGGGTCAGGGCGTGGACGTCGTCGTAGCGGGAGAGGCGGACGACGGGGCCGGTTTCGCGCAGCGCCCGGTGCAGGGGTTCCGGGTTCTCCAGATGTGCGGCGGCGAACGGGTCCGCGTCACTGGTGGGCGGCAGGACGCCGGCGGCCGGTGCTTCTGTCATGGGGGCTCCAGCGGAAGGGGTTCGGGAGCGGGCGGGCTCGGCTCAGAGGTCGAGGACCAGGCGGTCCGAGCGGGAGCGGGACACGCACGGGAGCATGCAGTCGCCGGCCGCGCGTTCGTGGTCGGCGAGGACCGAGTCCCGGTGGTCGGGGGTGCCTTCCAGCACCGGGGTGAGGCAGGTGCCGCAGGTGCCCTGTTCGCAGGAGGAGAGCACGTCGGCGCCCGCCAGGCGTAGGGCCTGGAGGACGGAGATGTCCCGGGAGACGGTCACCGTCCGGCGGCTGCGGCGCAGTTCCACCTCGAACGGCTCGCCGTGCACGGCCTCCGTACGGGCGGAGGCGGCGAAGCGTTCGGTGCGCAGGCTGTACGGCGGCCAGGTGGCGCAGGCGTTCTGGACGGCCTCGAGCAGGGGCCCGGGCCCGCAGCAGTACACCTTGGTCCCGGGGACCGGTACGGCCAGCCACCCGGCAAGGTCGAGCAGCCCGCACGCGTCCTGCGGGCTGACGTGCACGCGGTCCCCGTACGCCGCGGTCAGCCGGTCACTGAAGGCCATCGAGGCCCTGCTGCGGCCGCCGTACAGCAACGTCCAGTCGGCTTGCATCAGTTCAGCCGCGTCGATCATCGGCAGCAGTGGGGTGATGCCGATGCCCCCCGCGATGAACAGGTACCGGTCGGCCGGCACCAGCGGGAAGTGGTTGCGCGGGCCGCCGACGCCGACCGTGTCGCCCGGCACGAGCCGGTCGTGTACGTATGCCGATCCGCCCCGCCCGGCGGGTTCGCGCAGGACGGCCACGCGGTAGGTGTGCGGGTCCCACCGGTCGCCGCAGAGCGAGTACTGGCGGGTCGTCCCCTCGGGAAGGATCAGATCGATGTGCGCGCCGGGTGTCCAGTCCGGGAGGCGCGCGCCGTCCGGGTGCGCGAGGGTGAGCGACACGACGCCGTCCGCGACGATGTCCTTGGCCCGGATCACCAACGTGGCGTCACAGTCAGTCTGTTGGGGAGCCTTCGGCAGCAGGTTGTGTACGACCACGTTGTCGTCCCCCGTCTGTGGATTGCAGGAAGCATGCGTGAGGGGGTCGCCGTGCCGCGACGGCGTTCTCATTCAGTGAGAGGTGGACTTCGTGCGGATGTCATCCGGGTGTCGTGCCGTCGTCACCGTCGGGTGGCACGTCCTGTGCGGTGCGCGTGCCCATGGCGCGGGAGACGCCGCGGGCGGCGGTCCGCACGACGGGGATCACGGCGTGGGCGTCCGGGCCGTTGGGGACGACGACCGACAGCGCGGCCACCACCGCGCCGTCCGCGCCGCGTACGGGGGCAGCCACCCCGAGGGCGTCCTCGTGGACGTACCCGGGGCAGTAGGCGTAACCCTGTCGCCGGACCTCGGCCAGGGCCGTGCGCAGCCTTGCGGGCGTGGCCGGGGTGGCCGGGGTGTGGGCCCTCAGCCGGCCGGCCAGTACGTGTTCCCTGAGGTCGGCGGGGCCGTGGGCGAGGAGCACCAGGCCGCTGGAAGAGGCGTACAGGGGCAGCCGCCCCGCGACACGGGTGTAGTTGATCACCGCGTGCGGAGCCGAGAGGCGTTCGAGGAACAGCACGTCCTCGCCGTCCAGGACGCCCAGTTGGACATGGTGACCCACGACGTCGTGCACGCCCTCCATGAAGGGCATCGCGGCATCGCGCAGCGACAGCGTGGGTGAAGCCCGCGTCACCAGTTCCCACAGCCGGACGCCGATCCGGACTCTGCGGTCGTCGTCCCTGCTGAGAAATCCGTGCGCCACCAGCTCGGCCACAAACCGGGAGGCGGTGGCCACGTGCAGACCGGTGCGGCGTGCGATGTCGGAGACGGTCAGCGCCGGTTCGTCCTGGCTGAACGCCTCGAGGATGCGAGCCGCCCTGGAGAGCACCGATTCGCGGTGGGGTGTCTTCATCGCGAGCCGTCCCGACGTGGTGCCCCTACCGTTCGTTCCGGTAGGCGCGGTCCATTGCGGCCAGGGCACCGGCGATGTCCGTGGTGCCCGCGAAGAGACCGCGTACCTGCGCGAAGTGGGTCTGCTGAACCGCCGAGTTGGGCCACCGCTGGTCCATGAAGGGGACCGTCGTGCCGTCCTTCTGCCGTCTTTCCACCTCCGTGACGGCGGGGTCGGTGCGAAACGAGTCGTTGGGGAGTGCCGGGAGGGTGGCACCGGAGCGGTTGTACTGATTCTGGCCGCGTTCCGAGCCCAGGTGGTCGATGAACGCCAAGGCCGCCTTGCGGTGGGGGGTGTGCGCGTTGAGTCCGTACGCGGCCGAGACGGCGGAGGGCATGCGGGTCTCGTCGGGGGTTTCGGTGGCCGGCAGTGCCGCCATCCGGAAGTGCATGGCGGGGGCCTCGGCGCGCAGGGCGGCGAGCGTGCCGGCGACCTGGACGACGCCCACCGCCGCCCCGTCGGCGACCTGGTCGAGAGCGTCCTGGTACGTGGTGTCGAGGGGGTCGGTACCGAAGCAGCCGCGGTCCCTCATCTGCAGGTACTTGGCCATGGCCTGGCGCCAGCCGGAGCGGGCGAAGGTCCTCTTGCCGTCGTCCATCCGGGTGTCGAAGTCGGGGTCGTGGGCGTACACGGTCGTGGCGGCGAGGGCGTAGTCGACGAGCTGTGTGACCCAGGGGGTCTTGTTCCCCAGGGCGAACAGCACTTTCCCGTACCGGCGGGCGGTGTCGCACAGGGCGAGCAGGCCGCTGTAGGTGCGGGGGCGGGTGCCGCCGATCTCCTTGAGGGTCTCCGTGGAGTAGATGGCGCCGATGGCGCTGAAGGTCACCGGGACCAGGTAGGTGCCGACACCCACGTCGGTGACGGGCCGGACACTTGACGGCATAGTGCGGTGGAAGCGGCGCAGTGTCAGCACTTCCAGGTGGTGGTCCTGTGCCAGGGCGACGACCGAGGCGGGGTTGCCGTTGCCGGGCCAGACGGTGAACACGTCCGGCCCCTCGCCACGGCGCAGCCGTCGCGGAAGCTCCTTCTGCAGCGTGTTGGTGTCGGCGTACTCCACGGTGACGTCCATGTCGGGGTGCTTCTTGCGGAAGCTCGCCACGACGGCCTGCATCGAGGATCTGTCGGTGATGTTGGCCAGGACGGACACCCGGCTGTCCGGCGCGGCGCTGTCGCCGAGGACGGCACAGCCGCTCAGCAGCGCCATGGCCAGGGCGAGAGGCGCGGTGTGGTGAAGTGGACGGGCTCTGCGGGGCACGGGTGGCCTCCGGGCAGGGAGTGGGGCGGGTGGACGACATGCCGGTCATTGCGGGCGGGCCGGGCGGCACGGGGGCGTGACGCGCCGGCCCGGCCGCTGTCAGTCGAGGGTGACGACGCGCTGCGCGGTCAGGTCCCGTGAGCTGCGGGCGGTGGCGAAGGTGTAGCTGCCGGGGACGAGGGTCCAGGCGCCCGCGTTCCACACGGACAGGTCCTGCACGGGGATGGTGACCGTGAGCCGCTGGGAGGCCGTGGGGGCGAGGGTGACCTTGCGGAAGGCGACGAGGCGGCGGGGTTCGGCGGCGGCGGCGCTCGGCAGGCCGGCGTAGATCTGCACGACCTCGGTGCCTTTGCGTGAACCGGTGTTGGTCACGGTCACGGCCAGCGACACGCTCCTGGTGTTCCTGTCGTACGCCGCTTCGAGGGAGCCGTGGGCGAAGGTCGTGTAGGACAGTCCGTGGCCGAACGGGAAGCGGGGCCGCTGTCCCCTGCTGTCGAAGAAGCGGTAGCCGACGGCGGTGCCCTCGTCGTAGGTGACGACGCCGCCGCGGCCCGGGTAGGCCGCCGTCGTGGTGCCCGGTCCCTGGCCGGCGTCGGCGGGGAAGGTGACGGGCAGGCGGCCGGCGGGGTCGCTGCTGCCGAACAGGACGGCCGCGAGTGCCGTGCCCATGCCGCGGCCTCCGTACCACGCCTGGAGTACGGCCTCGACGTCGCCGAGCCAGGGGGTGGCCACCGGGCCGTCGGTGTTGAGGACGACGACAGTGCGCGGATTCGCGGCGGCGACGGCGGCGATCAGCTGGTTCTGGTCGCCGGGCAGGTCGAGTCCTTCGTGGTCCATGTCCTCGCCGGCGACCCGGTTGACGAACACGACGGCGGCGTCGGCGGCGCGTGCCGCCTCGACGGCGGCGGGGATGAGCGAGTCGGGCTGCCAGCCCAGGGTGAGACCGCACGTGCCGGGGTCGGTGGTGGCGTTGGTGTAGGTCAGTTCGACGGTGGCGGCACGGCCGGCGGACAGCGCGGCGGTGCCCTGGAGGGGGTAGTCGTACGGGCCGAGGAAGAAGCGGCGGCTGTGCCGCGTGCCGGAGACGACCGTCACCCCGTCGATCTTCAGGGTGGCGGTTCCCGCGGGGAGGAGCGAGAACCGGTGCAGGCCCGTGGTGGTGGGTACGAGGGTGCCGGTCCAGGTCGCCGACCACACGTCCGGCAGGCCGTCCAGCGGGGCGGAGGTGAAGTCGACCTGCGCGTCGGTGCGGGTGGCGAGAGGGGTGCCCGCGGTGTCGGAGCCCGCGTAGTAGGTGGCGGTCAGGCCGGTGGCTCCGGTGCGGGTACGCAGCACGGACGAGGGGACCGTACTGAGCGGCCGGTCCCCCTTGGTGCCCTGGGCGTGGGTGACCTTCACCGTGCTGCCGGCCCGGGCACGGATGGCGGCCAGCGGGGTGGTCCAGGTTCCCGGATCGACGTACGCGGACCCGGCGACACCGGTGAACGCGTCGGGGCCGGCGGGGCCGATCACGGCCAGCGACTTGATCGTGGAGGGCAGGGGCAGCGCGGCGGAGCGGTTGGCCAGGAGCACGAGGGAGGCGACGGCGGCCTCGTGGGCGAGGTCCTGGTGCTCCTGGGTACTGACGTCGGCTGCGGGGGCGGGTACGGGGTGGTCGAAGAGACCGTTGGCGTACATCGTGACCAGGATGCGGCGGGCCGCGTCGTCCAGCCGGGCGCCGGGTATCGCGCCGCCGGTGAGCGCTCCGGCGGCGATCTTGACCGCGCCGGGGCCGAGTCCCGCGAGGTCCATGCCGGCCCGCGCTGCGGCCACTTGGTCGTCACCGGCCCAGAAGTCGGGCACGGTGTAGCCCTGCAGGCCGATGCCCTGCTTCAGGTCGTCGAACAGGGCGGGGTGCTGCGTCGCGAAGGTGCCGTTGATCTTCGGGTAGGCCATCATGACCGACGTGCTCGGGGCGGCGGCGATCACGTGCCGGAACGGCGCTTCGTAGATCTCGTGCAGGGCCCGGCCGGATACCCCGGTGTCGGTGAAGAAGCGGTTCGTCTCCTGGGTGTAGGCGGCGAAGTGTTTCACCGTGGCCGCCACGTGCCGGTTCTGCATGCCGACGGTGAGGGCCGCTCCCAGGCGCCCCGCGAGCAGCGGGTCCTCCCCCATGCCCTCGGACTGGCGGCCGGAGTGCCAGGTCCGGGTGACGTCGACGGTGGGGCCGAGGAGGTTGTTGTAGCCCTTGGCCCGGCCTTCCGCGCCGATCGCGTCACCGAGGCGGGCGGCCAGGTCCTCGTCGAACGTCGCCGCCTGGGCCACGGGAACCGGGAAGGCGGTGACGCCTCGCTCGCCCCTGAGGCCTGCGGAGGCGTCGGCCATGGTGAGCGCCGGGATGCCCAGGTGGGAGACGGCCGCGAAGTCGCACCGGACGAGGGCCTCCTTCTCGGCCGCTGTCATCCGGGCGAGGAGTGCGTCGGCCCGGTCCTGCGCGGCGGTGCGTGCCGCGGCGGCGGCGGGGCCGCTCACGACGGGTGCCATGCTCGCGGCCAGGGCGGTGAAGGCGGCGGCAGAGAGAAATGTTCGTCTGTTCACAGCGGCTCTCCGGGCGGAAGGGGCGGCGCTCGGCGGGCCGCCGCGAAAGGGGAGGGGTGGGGCCGGCCGACGGGTCAGGTTCACGGCCGGCCCCCGCTCGACGAGGATCGGAAAAGTGCGACACGCGCCACGCATGCACCTGGCGCGGTCCCGTTCCGGCTTCTTTCGAGACGACCGCTGCCGCGTCCCACGGCAATCGATTCCAGCGTCCGACGACACCGTCTCGTGAAGCGTTTCATCCAATGAACGGGAAACTATGGCCTGTTACGCCTCAGGTCAACCCTCGGACGCCGGTTATCCAGTTCACCGCCATGACCAGCTGATATAAACCTGCTCTATTTGAAATGCACGCGGAGATTTCAATGAAACAGCCGGTCGGAACCGTCTTTATCGGCGCGATGGATGACGTTCATCGACAAGGCTGATACCGAATTTCCAGTCCATGCATACGGAGGAGTCCGGCGCATTTCACTCGCGCGCCGGACTCCGCTGTTCGGGGCGTTGCTCTCAGGCGGCGTCTGCCGTGCGGCCCGCCGTGTCCAGGACGTGGTCGCCGGCCCCCAGGGCGACGGGATCACGGCCGGGGAGTTCGGCGGTGGCCGTGCAGCCTTCCGGCACCGTGATGCGCGCCGTCAGCCCGGTGGACGTCAGCTCCCAGGACAGCGCCGCTGTCCCGTAGGGCGTCTCGTGACGGGTCCTGGCCCAGGTGATGCCGCCCCCCGGACGGGGCCGGAAGGCGATCGTGCGGTAACCGGGTGCCGTGGCGGTGATGCCGCCGACGACACGGTGCAGCCAGTCGGCGACGGCACCGAGCGCGTAGTGGTTGAAGGAGGTCATGCCACCGGGGTTGAGGGAGCCGTCGGGGCGCAGGCTGTCCCAGCGTTCCCAGATCGTCGTGGCGCCCATCGTCACGGTGTACAGCCAGGAAGGGCACCGCGTCTGCAGCAGCAGACGGTAGGCGAGGTCGAGGTGACCCGTGTCGGTGAGCGCGTCGCAGATCAGAGGGGTGCCGACGAAGCCGGTGGCGATCCGCGTGTCATCCTCGACGACCAGTTCGGCCAGACGGTCTCCGGCCCGCTGGCGCTGCTGCGGGGTCAGCAGGCAGAAGGCGAGAGCGAGCGCGTAGGCGGTGGCGCTGTCACTCGTCATGCGGCCGGACGGCAGGACATGGCGACGCCGGAACGCGTCGGCCACCTCGTCGGCGAGCGCCGAGTACCGCGCGGCGTCCGCGTGGTTCGCCAACTCGGCTGCGGCCAGAGCCAGATGGCGGGCGGAGTGGGCGAAGTAGGCGGTGGCGACGAGGTAGCGGTCGGTACGCCCCGCAGCCGGGTCGTCGGGCGGGGCGGCCGGGTCCAGCCAGTCCCCCAGCTGGAAGCCGGTGTCCCACAGGCGGCTCGGACCGGCCAGGCGTTCCACCAGGTCGACCCATGCCTTGGCCATGGGGTAGTGGCGGCGCAGGAGTTCGAGGTCGCCGAAGCGCTGGAAGAGCGTCCACGGGGTCAGTGCGGCCACGTCTCCCCACGCGGCTCCGGGATGGATCGGTGTCCACATCGGCTCGCCGGGGATGACGGGCACGTACCAGGGGATCGTGCCGTCGGGGAGCTGTTCCAGACCGACGTCGGTGAGCCAGGAGTCGAGGAGGCCCGCGCAGTCGTAGAGGTAGCTCGCGGTGGGGGCGAAGACCTGGATGTCCCCGGTCCAGCCGAGGCGTTCGTCGCGCTGGGGGCAGTCGGTGGGGATGTCGACGAAGTTGCCGCGCATGCTCCACACGACGTTCTCGTGCAGGCGGTTGACGAGCGGGTCGCTGCACTCGAACCACCCGGTGCGGCGCATGTCCGTGTGGTAGACGCGGGCGGTCACCATGTCCGGCGTCAACGCGCCCGGCCAGCCGCTGACTTCGGCGTGGCGGAACCCGTGGAGGGTGAAGCGGGGTTCCCAGGTGAGCGGCCGGCCGGAGAGGATCAGGGTGTCGGTGGCGTGGGCCTCGCGCAGCGGGCGGGTGGCCAGTTCGCCATTTTCCAGTACCTCGGCGTGCCGGAGCCTGACGGTGGTGCCGGGCGGGCCGTCGACGGTGAGGCGGAGGCGGCCGACCAGGTTCTGGCCGAAGTCGAGGAGGTGGCGGCCGTCCTCGGTGCGGGTGACCGTGACCGGGGTGATCTCCTGGGTGCAGCGCACCGGTGGCCCCAGGGGCGCGACGAAGGTGGCGGGATCACGGGTGCCCGTGCGGACGGGCGTCCACCGCGCGCCACCGGCACCGGCCGGGGTGGCCCAGCCGGGGTCGTCCAGCCGGGCGTCGAAGGTCTCGCCCTCGTAGAGTCCGCCGGCCAGGATGGGGCCGGGGGCGGCGGTCCAGGTTCCGTCCGTGGCGAGGACGGTGCGGGTGCCGTCGTCGTGCGTCAGTTCCAGCTGGGCGATGAGCGACTGGTCGGTGCCGTAGATGTTGCGGGTGCCGCCGTCGAAGCCGTAGGTGCCGCGGTACCAGCCGTCGCCGAGCCAGGCGCCGAGGGTGTTGGCACCCTCGGTGAGGTGGCCGGTGACGTCGTGGGTGCGGTAGCGCAGGCGGTGCGGATAGACGGTCCAGCCCGGAGCCAGGATCTCGTCGCCGACGCGCCGGCCGTTGATCTCCACCTCGTACAGGCCGTGCGCGGTGACGTAAAGGCGGGCGCGCGTGACGGGCCGGTCGAGGCGGAAGTCCTTGCGGACCCTGGCCGGGCGGCGGTCGGCCGCCGGGTCCTCGTCCCAGCCGGCGCTCACCGGGACGGCGCGCCAGTCGGCCGGCGAGAGCAGCCCGGCCTCGACGACACGCGGCTCGCTCCACGGTGACGGTTCGTCAGCGCCGTGCGTCCAGACACGCACCCGTACGGCCGCGCGTTCACGCGAGGCCAGTGGCGCGCCGGGCCAGGCCACGAGCACCTGGTCGCGGCCTTCCGTCCGGCCGGTGCGGTGGGCGTGGGTCCCGCGGACGACCTCGAGCTCGTACGCCTGCTGGGGGCCGCCATCCGGTGGCAGTCGCCACGTCAGGCGGGGGGCCGGGACGCCGATGCCGAGCGCGAGGCCGTCCGGGAGGTGCTCGAAGGACACCGGGGAGGGCGGAGGGGGGAACACGGGGTGAGCCTTTCTTGCACATGCGGGAGCGGGCGGGGTGGGGGGGCCGGGGTCAGCCCTTCACCGCTCCCGAGGTGAGGCCCTTCATGACCTTCTGGTTGAGGAAGAGGTAGATCAGGAGGGTGCCGAAGACGTTGATGCAGATCGCGGCGAACAGCGGCCCGTACTGGGTGGCCCCGAAGTCGCCGGTGAAGTTGAGCAGGCCGACCTGGATGGTGCGCAGATCCTGGTTGTTGGTGAAGGTCAACGCGATGAGCAGGTCATTCCAGATGAAGAAGAACTGCACCAGTCCCACGGTCAGCAGGGCGTTGCGCACCAGGGGGACGCTGATGGTCCAGAAGGCCCGCAGGATGCCGGCGCCGTCGATGGTCGCCGCCTCGAACAGCTCCCGGGGGACGGTCCGGTAGTAGGTGGCCATCATGAAGACCGTCAGCGGCAGACCGGTGCCGGTGTACGTGAGGATCAGGGGCCACAGGGTGCCCGAAAGGCCGGTCCGGAAGTACACGGTGAACAGCGGCAGCAGGATCAGCTGCGGCGGGACCATCATGCCCGCGAGGAAGACCAGCAGCGTCAGGCTGCGGCCCTTCCAGACCATGACCTGCAGGGCGAAACCGGCGGCCGTGCCGAGGAACAGCATCAACGCCAGCGCCGGTAGCACCGCGAGCACGCTGTTCTGGACGTAGAGGCCGATGTTGCCGGTCGTCCAGGCCTCGCTGTAGTTGCTCCACTGCCAGGAAGTGGGCAGGCTCCAGGTGGAGTTGTTCAGGTAGTCGTCGTTGGACTTCAGCGAGGTCAGGAACATCCAGACCAGCGGGTAGATCTCGACCACGAGCAGCAGGGCGACGAGGCCCCGCACCCACAGCCGGCTTCCGCCGGTGCGCCGTCGGATTCGGACGGCGCCCCGGGCCGGCCGCCGGTCCGGGCGGTTCGCGGAGGTCTTCGCAGGTGTGTCGACGGCCATGGCTCAGCCCTCCGTGAGGTCGCGCCGTGAGATACGGAAGACGACCAGGCTCACCAGCAGGCACACCACGGTCAGCAGCAGGGCGATGGTGCTGCCGTAGCCGTAGTCGCTGTAGGTGAACGACGTCTGGAACATGTACAGGGTCAGCGGTGTGGTGGCGTTGCCGGGGCCGCCGTTGGTCAGCGCGACGATGGAGTCGAAGACCTTCAGGGTGCCGTTGATGCTGAAGATCAGGGACGACATCAGCACGGGCAGGGAGAGCGGCAGCACGATGTGCCGTACGAGCCGTAGTCCCGTCGCGCCGTCCAGCCGGGCCGATTCGAGGACCTCGTCGGGGATGTCGACCAGACCGGCGAAGAGCAGCACGGCGTAGAAGCCCATCGAACGCCAGATGTCCATGACGACCAGGACCCAGAAGGCGCTTCCCGCGCTGCCGAAGAAGTCGACCGAGTCGACGCCGACCGCGTTCAGCAGCGAGTTGACCGGTCCGGTCTGCGGTGCGACCTGGAAGAACTTCTGGAACAGCAGGCCGACGGCGACGGTGGGGAGTACGACGGGGAAGAACACCAGCGTGCGGATGAGGGCGGAGGCACGCTTGAGGAAGAACACGTACAGCAGTGCCAGCAGATAGCCGGCGACGACCTGGCCGGCGGTGACGATCACGGCGTACTCGAGGGTGAACCAGAGGGCGTCGTGGACCGCCGGATCGTCGAGCAGGCGGGAGAAGTTGGCCGCGCCGTTCCCGGTGAAGCCGTCGATGGTGTTGCCCCGGGTGAAGGAGTACCCGAGTGACCAGACCATCGGGACCAGCATGATCAGGGTGTAGACGAGGAGTGCGGGACCGAGCAGGACCGCGACGGCCCTGCGGTCACCGAGTACGCGGTGCATGGGTGGTGTCCACTTCGTTTTCGTTGAAGAGACCTGGCGGACGAGAGCGGGGACGGCTCACGCGGGGTGCGTGGCCCGCGAGGAGGCCGGCGGGCCGCCCCCGCCCGGTCACTTGGCGGCCAGCGCGCCCTGGACGGTCTGCATGAACTTCTCGGGGCTCGTGCCGCCGCCGACCAGGCTCGCCGCGTTGGTCTGGCTGACGGTGGTGGCCTTCGTACCGAACAGGGCCTCGAACCACAGCACGTTCTGCTTCGAGGAACTGATGGTGTCGCGGACCTCGGTGGTGACCTCGTTGGCGTCCTCGACCTCGGTGCCGACCTTGAAGCCGGAGATGGATCCATGGTCCTTCAGGGCGGTGCTGCCGTAGTTCTCGGCGATGCAGGAGACCCAGTCGCCGGTCTTCTCGTCGAAGGACCTGGCGCCGAGGGTGATGCCGAGGCCGACGTTGGACGGGTACTGGTCGACGGAGCCCTTGCCGCCGGACACCGCGGGGAAGGGCATGAAGCCGACGTTGTCCGCACCCACCTTGTTCTGCTTGGGGTCCGAGATGTTCGCCAGTGCCCAGCTGCCCATGTAGAGCATGGCTGCCTTGCCGGTCAGGAACTGGTTCATCGCGGTGTCGTAGTCGATGGAGCCGACGCCCTTGCCGAAGTAGCCCTTCCTGCCGAGCGCGGCGACCTCCTCGGCCGCCTTCACGTACTGCGGGTCGGTCAGCTTCGCCGTGCCGTCGGCCACCTGCCGGAGCGCGTCCGGGCCCAGACTGCGGTAGAGGTAGCCGCTGATGAGCCGGGTGAGCGGCCAGCCCTGCTGACCGGACGCCGAGAACGGCTGCACGCCCTTCGCCTTCAGCTTCGCAGCCGCCGAGACGAGTTCGGTCCACGTGCCGGGGACCTTCAGCCCGTTCGCCTCGAAGACCTTCTTGTTGTAGAAGATGCCCTCGACGTTGTACTCGTACGGCAGCACCTCCAGCTTGCCGCCGTACAGCGCCTTGATGGTCGAGACGGCGCCCGGCTCGAGCCGGTCCAGCACGCCGAGGGACTTCAGTTCCTTCTCCAGGTCGGCGACCTCGCCCGACCTGGCCAGCTTCTGGGTCAGGGCCGGGGCGTTGCCCGCCGCGAACTGGACCGGCAGGGCGTTCTGGCCCGCCAGCAGTTGCAGCTTCTGGTCCAGGCTCGCCTGCGGAACGGTCTCCACCTTCAGCGGCAGCGCCTTGTCCGCCGTCTTGCACGCGCCCTTGGACAGGGTGGTGAGTGCGGTCTTGACGGTGGTGTTCTCGGTGACGCTCAGGTAGCTGAACTCCTTCGGCGAGGCCGAGGACGCACCGCTGCCAGTGCCGCCGCAGGCGGTGGCGAGCAGTGCCAGGGGAGCGGCTGCGGCGGTGAGCACGGTCAGACGCGCACGACGGGCTCGGGGCATGCGTTGGGACACGGAGGACTCCCGGAGATCGGTGAGAGGAAGGCGAGGAGCGGAAACGGCGCGGGGACGACGAGCGGGCCCGGCGGGACGTGGAGAGCCGTGTAGAACGTTCTCTACGCCGAGTGGGCAACACCTTGCACTCCCCCTCGGGCTTCGTCAAGACACGGTCCGGTAATACTGGATTCACAGAGGAAGGACTTGACGGGACCCGGGGTTCGCCCTGTAGACCGTTACACTCAACCCCGCGAGAACCGGAGCACTGATGACGGACCGGGCACCTGCCCCCAGGCGCAGACGCGTCACCATCACCGACGTCGCCCGGCACGCGGGCGTGTCCACCGCCGCGGTCTCCAAGGTGCTGCGCAACGCCTACGGTACGAGCCCGGCGATGCAGGAGAAGGTCAGGGCGGCCATCGCGGAACTGGACTACCGGCCGCACGCGGCGGCACGCGGCATGCGCGGCCGGACCTACACGATCGGTGTGCTGCTGGACAACGTCCGCAACGCGTTCTTCGCCGACATCCTCGACGGTGTCCAGGACGAACTCCGGCAGACCGACTACACCGTGCTGACCGGTGCCGCCGGCTTCGACCCGGAGGAACAGGCCAGGACCATCCGGGCCATGGTCGACCGCCGGATGGACGGACTGCTCCTCATCGCGCCGGGGACCCCGCGCGACGAGGTGCTGACCACCGCCGCGTCGACGCCGACCGTGGTCATCGGCCATCACGACACCGCCGACTCGCACGACTCGGTCGTCGACGCCGACGACACCGGCGCGGGACTGGTCGTCGACCACCTGGTCTCGCTCGGCCACCGCGACATCGCCCTCGTCTCGGCCCCGGGCACCCGGGCCAACCGATGGCGCCGCACCCCCGAGATCGTGCTCAGCGAGGGCTACCTGAGCGCCATGGAACGCCACGGGCTCGACGCCTACGCGCGCGTGCAGCACGCCGCCTACTCGGATGAGGGCGGCTTCAAGGCGGGGGTGACCCTGCTGACCGCCGACCGCCCGCCGACCGCCCTCATGACCGGCGCCGACGTCGCCGCCCTGGGTGTCTACCGCGCGGCCCACGAGCTGGGCCTGCGCATCCCGGACGACCTGTCCCTCGTCGGCTACAACAACACCGCCCTCGCCGCCCTGGCCCCCGTCCAGCTGACCAGCGTGGACCAGGCCGGGCACACGATGGGCGCCACGGCCGCCCGGATGCTCATCGAGCGGGTGGAAGGCCGACGGGACAGAGCCATGCAGACCGCGATGACGCCCCGACTGGTGGTGCGCGGCAGCACCGCGGCCCCACGAGGGCGATAGACCGTGAACCGGCGTGGGCTCGCGGGCGCTCCCCCGGCGAAGGACGTGACAGAGCGCGAGGCAGCAGGAGTCCTGGCGCCCGGCGACGGCTCGACGGTCCGCAGAGTGGGCATCAAGGACGTGGCCCGGGAAGCCGCTGTGTCGCTCGGCACGGTCTCCAACGTGCTCAACCGCCCGGAGATCGTGGCCGAGTCCACCCGGACGCGTGTCCTCGGCGTGATCGAGTCGCTGGGCTATGTACGCACCGAGGGAGCACGGCAGTTGCACGGCTGGGCCTCGCGCGTCATCGCCGTCCTGGTCCTCGACCTGGCCGATCCGTTCTGCACGGCGCTGGCCGCCGGCGTGGAGCAGGCGGCCCGTGAGGCCGACCTCGGAGTCCTGGTGTGCACCGGCGCCCACGACCCCGCGGCGGCGGCGCGTCATCTGTCGCTGATCACCTCGCATCAGGTCCGCGGTGCCGTGCTGTCGTCCGGTGAGGGGGCCGACCGCACCGTGGCGGCCTTCCGCCGGAACGGTGTTCCCTTCGTCGTGGCCGACCGGGGCACGCCCCAGCCCGGTGCCTGCTCCGTCGGGATCGACGACGCGGCGGGGGGTCACGCGGCGGTCCGCCACCTCATCGAGCGAGGGCACCGCTCCATCGCCCACGTCAGCGGCCCCGACCGGCTTCAGCAGGCACAGGACCGGCGCCGGGGAGCCCTCAGCGCCGTCGGAGGGGCGGGCCTCCCCCCGGACTCGCTGCGGGAGGTGCCGTGCCGGGCGCACACCGTGGGTGCCGGCCGGGAGGCCGGGCACCGCATCCTCGGCCTGCCGCACCGGCCGACGGCGGTCTTCTGCGGCAATGACCTGCTCGCCCTGGGAGTGCTGCAGGCACTGTACGAGGCCGGGCTGCGGGTGCCCGACGACATCGCGGTCGTCGGCTGCGACGACATCGAGTTCGCGGCGTCGGCCGTGGTGCCGCTCACCTCGGTACGACGGCCGGCCTTCGCCATGGGCCGCAGGGCCGGCCGCCTGCTCGTCGAGGACACGGCTCGCGGCACCGTGCACGAGCACGCTCATGTCGTCCTGCAGCCGGAACTGGTCGTGCGCCGGTCGACCCTGGGGACGCCGGCGCGGTGACACGGTTCGGTCAGAGCTGTTCGGGAGCACGGCGGGGCAGCGCCTGCGGGGCGCGGCGGGTGAGGGGCACCAGCACGGCCGCGACCACCAGGGTGGCAACGCCGAGCAGTCCGACGGCCGCGGCGAGAGCGCCCAGGGCCTGCTTGCCGCCGAGCAGCACCAGGGGGCAGACGAACTCGCCGAAGAAGAAGGCCGCCGTCCACAGACCGGTGCCGCGCCCCCGGTCGGCGAAGTCGAGCCGGGCCATCGCCAGCGTCAGCAGTGACGGCAGGAGCAGTCCCGTGCCGACGCAGTTCACCACGGCTCCCGCGATCAGCAGCGGCAGGCTGTCGGCGGTTCCCATGAGGAGGAAACCGGCGGCACACAGCAGGAGCAGAGCGGGCAGGCGCCGGCGCGGGCTGTCGGTGAACCGGGTGAAGGCGACGGAGCCGGCCACGGTGGCGGCGCTCGCGATCGCCGTGACCGCGCCGATGACCCCGGTGGAGGTCACGTCCAGATCGTCGAGGAGGTACGACATCTCCACGGGCACGGTGTAGAAGACGACGGCGCCGAACACGGTCAGCAGGCAGATGCCGGCCATGCGACGCAGGGGGAAGGGCCCGGAGCCGGACACCGCCTCTCCGGCATCGGCGGTGTGCGAGGGCGTGGCCTTCGGCAACGCGCGGGCCATGACGGGCGCGAGCAGCAGCCCGACGGCGTACAGCCAGAAGGGCATCCGCCAGCCCGCCGCGCCGAGGGCACCGCCGAGAACGAAGAAGACGGTGGCGGACGCCGACGCGCACATGGTCTGCAGGGCCAGGTAGCGGTTACGGACCCGGCCCGAGTAGTAGTCGCCGATCAGCGTGGTGCAGGCGGTCATGATGGCGGCCTCCGCGACGCCGACCAGCACACGGCTGAGCACGATGCCGTAGAGGGAGTCCAGCCACAGCGGGACGGTGCCGAACAGGGTGTACAGGACGGTCGCCGCGACGAGAAGCCGCTTGCGGCCGAGCCTGTCGACGACGATGCCCGCGAAGGGGGCCAGCAGGGCGAGCGACAGGGCGGGCACGGTGAGGACGAGCGGCACCAGGGCCGCGCTGCCGGGTACGCCCGCGAAATGGTCCTGCATGCGGGGCAGTACGGGCGCGAGCAGCACCGCTCCGAGGACGGGCAGGCAGCTGCCCGTCATGAGCAGGACGGCGGGCAGCCTGCCCGGCACGGCCGGGGAAGCCGCTGCGGCGGGGGCGGGCGGGACGGCGGATGCGGGCATGGCGGCACTCCTGGGCGCGGTGCGGGAGGCGGAGGGCGTCGCGGGCGGACGGTGTCCTTCGGCGGGAAGGCGTCGGCGTACGGACGCGTGATGTGCCTCGACTATGCGTTCCGCGCGGGGCCCTGCCCACCCCTGGCGCGATTCACGTTCCGGATGGTCCCGATCCAGGGCGTGGATACCGCGTGAGGAGGGTGAAGCGGCCGGATGCACCCGCTCGTCACGGCGCGACCTCCGCCGGGCAGCACCCCGCGACCTCCCGGCCGGCCGTACGGAGCGATGTCCCACCCGGTCGTCCGGCGCGACCTCCCGCCGGCCGCGTCCCCAACCTCTCAGGGCAACACACCTAGTGCTGTGGCCGCAAAGGTTTGCCGGGTCGCGGCGTCCGGTGCGGTGCATCGCAAGGCGGAGGGCCGCAGCTCGTACTGGACGTACTCGCGCGGTCCGACAACGCGGCGAGGTGCCGTGCCGGGGGGCGTGACACGGTGAACCTTTACGGTCACAGCACTAGGGCCTGTCGTTTGGATCACGCCGGCGTCGCGGGGTCTGGCACGCACATCTGCGGCGTTGTCGTCGGTCGCCGACGCTCCGCGTCGACTCCCTCCTCCGCCTTGCAGCTGCACGCGCCAGACCCCGCTCGGGTCGGTCAGGACGAACCGTCGGTCACAGCCAGCCTGATCCAAACGACAGGCCCTAGCTCGGCCCGGGCGCCTCCCCCAGCCGCCTGCCGACCCGGGCCGCGGTCTCGCGCAGCCAGATGTGGGCCGCGTCGTGGGTGTGCACCGGGTGCCACCACAGGGCCTCTCGCAGGGGCACCGCCTCGTACGGCGGTTCCACCACGCGTACGGCCGCCAGGGGCGCGAGGAGCCGGGCGAGGCGCGCCTGGACGAGGGCCAGGCGCCGGGTTCCGGCCACCAGCAGCGGAAGCAGCTGGAAGCTGTCGACGGAGACCTCGACGCGGGGCTCGATGCCGAGCATGCCGAGCTGGCGCACCGCGGGAGCGTCGTAGGTGCGCTGGTAGGTGACCCACGGCAGCCGGGCCAGGTCCTGGCGGGTGAGCTCGGCGTCGACGCTGGGATGGTTCTCGGAGACGAGGAAGACCCAGCGGTCGTCGTAGAGGTCGGTGGCCGGGAAGTCGCTGATGACGCCGTGCGGCATGAACAGCCCGTCGGTGGCGCTCAGCAGGGTGGCGGTGTCGTCGACCACGGTGGGCGGAGTCTGGGTGAAGCGGAGCCGGATGCCGGGGGCCTCCTCGTGCACGACGCGGGCCAGCTCCGTACCGAACACGGCGACGGCGTAGTCGGAGGCGACCAGCCGGAACTCCCGGCTCTCGGTGGCCGGGTCGAAGTCGGCCTGGCTGGCGAACAGCCGCTCCAGGACGTCGTAGGCGGTGGAGGTCCGGTCGAGGAGGACCTGTCCGAGGGCGGTGAGCTCGTAGTGGCCGCCGACGCGGGCGAGCAGGTCGTCGTCGAAGTGCCGGCGCAGCCGGGCGAGGGCGGCGCTCATGGCGGGCTGGCTGAGTCCGATGCGCTGTCCGGCGCGGGTGACGTTGCGTTCCTCCAGGAGCGCGCGCAGGGCGACGACGAGGTTGAGGTCGAGACGGGCCAGATTCACGGGGCTTCCCCTTGCGGTACGGCGCCGACCAGGGAGGAATAAACGCCATGGATGGAAAGCATCCACAGAATCGATTTCCCTGATCGCGGGTGGCGGGTCCAGATTAGTCCCACCGCAATCAGGAGGACATGTCTGTGAAACCTGGATCCGCGTCCGCGCCCTTCGCCGGACCCTTCGCCCTTGGCACCCTGTCGGACCCGGGCGGGCCGGCCTTCCCCGCGCTCGTCACTCCCGACTCCCAGGTGCTCGATCTGCGAGTCGCCCTGGAACAGGAGCAGTTGACGGTTCGGGACCTGTTGGACCGCTGGGAGACGGTCCTGCCTCGGCTGCGGTCCCTGGCCGGTGAGAGCCGCCTCGCCCGCAGGCCGCTCGGGGACTTCCAGGTGCACGCTCCCGTCGCACCCCGCCAGGTGTTCCAGTCGGGGGCCAACTACCGGCAGCACGTGATCGACCTCCACGTCGCCCACCGCGCGCCGGGCGACGACCGCTCCGAGGAGGAGCGGCGCGCGGAGGCGGCGGAGATCATGGACCGGCGGGCGGCCGAGGACCTGCCGTACGTCTTCATCGGCCTGCCGAGCGCGGTCACGGGCCCGTACGACGATGTCGAGCTGCCCGCCTGGGCGGAGAAGCCCGACTGGGAACTGGAGGTGGCGGCGGTCATCGGCCGGCCCGCCCACCGTGTCTCCGTCGAGGAGGCCCTGGACCACGTCGCCGGGTACACCATCGCCAACGACCTCACCGACCGCGCGACCGTCTTCCGCCGGGACATGCCGCAGATCGGCACCGACTGGCTGCGCAGCAAGAACGCGCCCGGATTCACTCCGCTCGGCCCCTGGATCGTGCCCGCCGGATCCATCGCGGACCCCGGTGACCTGCGGCTCACGCTGAAGCTGAACGGCGAGACGATGCAGGACGAGTCCACCAAGGACATGATCTTCGACGTCGCCCGCGTGGTGTCCTACGTCTCCCAGAGCGCCCGTCTCCTGCCCGGTGACCTGGTGCTCACCGGCAGCCCGGCCGGCAACGGCATGCACTGGGGCCGGCTGCTGCGCGACGGTGACGTGATGGACGCCTCTATCACCGGACTCGGCGCCCAGCGCACGCGCTGTGTGGCGGAGGCGGCACAGTGACCCTGGACCCCACCGATCCCGAGGGCTCGATCGCCCGGGCCGCGGAGGCGTACTCCAACTGGGGCCGCTGGGGCGAGGACGACGTCCTCGGCACCCTGAACTTCCTCGACGAGGCGGCCCGCCGCGAGGCGGCCCGACTGGTCCGGCGGGGTGTCAGCTTCTCCCTCTCCCAGCGCTTCGACATGAACGGTCCGCAGAAGGGCTGGCGGCGGCGCACCAACCCGGTGCACACCATGCTGGACACCGGCACCGACGCCGCCCTCGGCAACCAGGGCTTCCCGCACGGCATCGGCGGCGCCGACGACGTGATCGCCATGCCGCTGCAGTGCTCCACGCAGTGGGACGGACTCGGGCACATCTTCGACCACGGCAGGGCGTGGAACGGGCGGCCGGCCGAGCGGGTCGTCACCTCCGAGGGCGACCTGGTCACCGGCATCGAGCACATGGCCGCGCACGTCGCCGGACGCGGTGTGCTGCTGGACGTCGGCCGCGCGTTCGGCGCGGGTGACGGGGGCGAACTTCCCGACGGTTTCGCCATCACCGAGGACCACCTGACGGCGACCGCCGACACGCAGGGCGTCAGCGTGCGGCGCGGTGACATCGTGCTGGTCCGCACCGGGCAGCTCGCGCGGACGCGACGGGACGGCTGGGGCGACTACGCGGGCGGGCCCGCGCCCGGCCTGTCGTTCACCACGGCCGGCTGGCTGCATCGCACGGAGATCGCCGCGATCGCCACCGACACCTGGGGATTCGAGGTACGGCCCAACGAGTTCGAGCACGCCTTCCAGCCTCTGCACCAGGTCGCCATCCCTCATCTGGGCCTGCTCATCGGCGAGATGTGGGACCTGGACGCCCTCGCCGAGGACTGCGCCATCGACGGTGTGTACGCGTTCTCGCTCACCGCCGCACCCCTGCCCATCACCGGTGCGGTCGGCTCGCCCGTCAACCCGATCGCCGTCAAGTAGCACGAGGAACAAGGGAGTTCCCCATGACCCAACCCCGAAAGGTCCTGGTCGTAGGCGGCGGCGCGGCCGGCAACGCCGTGACCGTCCTGCTGCGCCGCGCCGGGTTCACGGTGGACCTGGTCGAGGCCAGGGACGACTGGAACGCCACCGCCGGCTCCGGCATCACCCTCCAGGGCAACGCCCTGCGCGTGCTGCGCGAACTCGGCGTGTGGGAGCGGATCGAGGCGTCCGGATTCGGTTTCGGCTCGGTGGGCATCACCGCCCCGGACGGCACCGTCCTGCACGTGCAGGACGACCTGCGCACCGGCGGCGACGACCTGCCCGCCACGGTCGGCATGCAGCGGCCACAGCTCCAGCAGATCCTCATCGAGGCTGTCCGCGCCAGCGGCGCGACGGTCCGGCTGGGCACCACCGCACAGATCCTGGACCAGGACGCCGACGGCGTCTTCGTCCGCCTCAGCGACGGTACGCAGGACCGCTATGACCTGGTCGTCGCTGCCGACGGCCTCGGCTCCGCCACCCGCGCCGCGATCGGCGTCACCGCGAAGCCCGAGCCGACCGGCATGGCCATCTGGCGCATCGCCGCCCCGCGTCCGGCGGGCGTCGTCCGCACCGATCTCGCCTACGGCGGCCCCGCCTACATCGCGGGCTACTGCCCCACCAGCGAGAACACCCTGTACGCGTACGTCGTCGAGGCCAACCGCGACCGTGCCGCCATCGCGCCGGAGTCGTACGCGGACGAGATGCGCGGCCTCACCCGGCACTACGGGGGCTTCTGGCCCGAGATCACCGAGCACATCACCGACCCGGCGAAGGTCAACTACACCTGGTTCGACCGGATGCTGGTGGAGGGGTCCTGGCACCGCGGCCGGGTCGTCCTCGCCGGTGACGCCGCCCACTGCTGCCCGCCCACCCTCGCCCAGGGCGCCGCCCTCTCCCTGGAGGACGCCTGGGTCCTCGCCCAGCTCCTCACCGGGTCCGACACCTGGGACGACGCACTGTTCCAGGCCTACTACGAGCGGCGGATCGCCCGTGTCGGGCCGGTCGTCGAAGCGTCGGTGCAGATCGGGCAGTGGCAGCTCGACGGGGCCCGCGACGCCGACGTGCCCGGCCTGATGGCCCGCACGATGACCATGCTCAGGGACCTGCCGTGACCGGGCCCACCGTGGACGTGCACGCCCACGTCCTGCTGCCCGAGGTCGAATCGCTGGTCGCCGGCCTGCCCGGGCACGCCGAGGCGCGGGAACTCGACGCCCGGCGCAACGGCGCCGCCGCCCTCGCCGTCAGCGGGCCCATGGTCCGCGAACGCGTCCCGAGGCTGACCGACGTCTCCGTGCGCCTGGCCGCGATGGACGCGCAGGGCGTGGACGTACAACTGGTCAGCCCGTCACCCTCGCACTACCACTACTGGGCGGACGAGGAGACGGCCGGGAAGGTGTGCCGGATCGCCAACGAGGCGACGGCCGCGCACTGTTCGGCCGCCCCCGACCGGCTGCGCGGGCTCGGACTCGTGCCCCTCCAGCATCCGGGCCTTGCGGTGAGCGCGCTGGACCACGCCCTGCAACAGGGCCTGGCGGGCGTGGAGATCTCCAGCCACGCCCCCGGACACGAACTCTCCGACCCCGCCTACGAGCCCTTCTGGACCCGGGCCGAGGAGACCGGCGCGCTCGTCTTCCTGCACCCCTTCGGATGCACGCTCGACGAGCGCCTCGACCAGTGGTACCTGTCGAACACGGTCGGCCAGCCGACCGAGAACGCCGTCGCGCTCTCGCATCTCATCTTCTCCGGCGTGCTCGACCGCCACCCCGGCCTGACGCTCGTCGCCGCGCACGGCGGCGGTTACCTGCCCACTCACATCGGCCGCTCCGACCACGCCTGGTCGGCCCGCTCCGACGCGGGCGCGGGCTGCGCGCATCCGCCCAGCAGCTATCTCAGGCGGCTGTACTTCGACTCGCTCGTCCACGACCCGCACGTGCTGCGGGAGTTGATCCGGGTGGCGGGCGCGGACCGGGTCCTGCTCGGCTCGGACTTCCCCTTCGACATGGGCGCCGAGGACCCGCTGGGTGCCCTGCGCGCCGCCCGGCTCTCCCCAGCCGACTTCGACGCCGTACGCGGCGGGAACGCCGCCGCCCTCCTCCAGAAGGACTGACCGTCATGCGTCTGCTCACCCATCTGCGGCACGTCGACCTGGCCGTGCCCGACTACGACAAGCAGCTCGACTTCTACTCCGGTGTCTGGGGCCTGACCAAGGTCGCCGAGGACTCCGGCATCTCCTTCCTGGCCGCCGAGGGCTCTCCCGAGCAGTACGTCGTACGGCTGCGCAGGGCCGAGGAGAAGCGTCTCGACCTGGTCTCCTACGGCGCGGCGAGCGCGGCGGACGTGGACGCGCTGGCCGAGCGACTCCTCGCCGGAGGCGTGCGGTTGATCTCACAGCCGGGGAAGGTCGGTACACCCGGCGGCGGTTACGGCTTCCGCTTCTTCGACGTCGACGGCCGCACCATCGAGGTCTCGTCCGACGTCGAGGTCCGCCGGCACCGCAAGATCGAGGAGAAGGAGGCGATCCCGGTCAAGCTCTCCCACGTCGTCCTCAACTCCCCCGACCTGAACCGCACTCGTGAGTGGTACGAGCGCCACCTCGGCTTCGCTCTCTCCGACACCCTCAGCTCACCCCACATGGGCGAGGTCATGCACTTCATGCGGATCAGCAACCAGCACCACTCCATGGCCATCGCACAGGGCCCGCACACCGCCCTGCACCACGTCTCCTTCGAGATGCGCGGCATCGACGAGTACATGCGCGGCTCCGGCCGGGTGATGCGCGCGGGCCACCGGAAGATCTGGGGTCCCGGGCGGCACATGGCCGGCGACAACACCTTCACGTACTTCCTCGACCCGCACGGCAACACCGTCGAGTACACCACCGAGCTGGAGTGCCTGGACGAGGACACCTGGCACCCGCACGTCTACGACTTCTCCCGGCCCGAGGTCACCGACCAGTGGGGCACCGCCAACCCCATGAACGAACTGATCGCCAAGGAGTCCTTCAACGACCCCGACCGCGGCGTGTTCGTCGCACCGCCGGTCTGACCCGCACCCGCCCCCGGGGACGCGGCACGGCGTTCACGCCAGGACAGCCGCCGTCGCGTCCCCTCCGCCCAGGACCGCGGGTGCCACCGCACGCACCCCGACCGCCTTCAGGAGTCCCCCATGCGCTTCGCCGCCTACGAACACCGACACCGCGAGCGGGTGGCCGTCGTGGAGGACGACGGCACGCTGTATCCGCTGCCGGGCGTCACCTCGCTGTCCGCGCTGATCACGGAGACCGCCGGCCTGCCCGGACTGCTCTCCGCCGGCCGCGAAGCTCTCGACGTCCCGCCCGGCCCGCACGTCTCCCAGGTGCGGCTGCTTGCTCCGCTGCGGCCCGCGTCGGTGCGGGACTTCGTCACCTTCGAGGAGCACGTCGAAGGGGTACGCCGATCCGTCGACGGAGCCGCGGGCGTCCCCGAGCAGTGGTACGCGGCACCGACGTTCTACTTCGGCAACCCGCACGCCGTCAACGGTCCGCACGACGAGGTCCCGATGCCGCCCGGCTCGTCCGTCCTGGACTTCGAGCTGGAGGTGGGCGCGGTGATCGGCCGGGAGGGCCGCGACCTGACCCCCGGGCGGGCCCGCGACCACATCGTCGGCTACACCGTGTTCAACGACTGGTCCGCGCGCGACCTGCAGTCGGCGGAGATGAAGGTGGGGCTCGGCCCGTGCAAGGGGAAGGACACCGCCACCACGCTCGGTCCGTACCTGGTCACCGCCGACGAACTGGAGCCGTACCGGGACGCCGACGGCTTCCTGCGCCTGGCACTGACCGCCGAGGTCAACGGCGAGGTCGTGGGCGAGGACCTGCTCTCCAACATGAGCTGGACCTTCGAGGAGATGACCGCGTACGCCTCCCGCGGCACCCGGGTGATGCCGGGTGACGTCCTCGGGTCGGGCACCTGTGGCAACGGCGGATGCCTCGCCGAGCTGTGGGGGCGGCTCGGCGAGCGGAAACCGCCGCCGCTGAGGCCCGGCGACACCGTGACCCTCACCGTCGAGGGCATCGGCACCCTCACCAGCACCGTGGTGCCCGGCCCGGCGCCGGTGCCCCTGCCGACGGGCCGGCGCCGCTCACGGGAGCGGCCGTGAACGACCCGTACCGCAAGAGGCTTCTGGGCAAGGTCGTCGTGGTGACGGGGGCCGCCCGCGGGCAGGGAGCCGCCGAGGCGGCGGCCCTCACCCGCGAGGGAGCCCGCGTCATCGCCACCGACGTCGACGAGGCACCGGGATGCCGCCGGCTGGACGTCAGCCGCGAGGCGCAATGGGCCCAGCTGGCAGCCGAGTTGAAGGACGCGTACGGGCAGGTGCACGGCCTGGTGAACAACGCGGGCATCACCTGGCGGGCACGTCTCGGTGACGTGCGCGCCGAGGACTTCGAGCGGGTCCACTCCGTCAACGTCACCGGTCCGCTGCTCGGCATCCAGCAGCTGAGCCCGCTGATGCCGCCCGGCTCCTCGATCGTCAACGTCGGTTCCTCCGCCGCGGTCACCGCCCACTACCCGGTCGCGTACACCGCGAGCAAGTGGGGGCTGCGGGGCCTGTCGAAGACCGCCGCGCTGGAACTCGGACCGCGTGGGATCCGGGTCAACACCGTCCATCCCGGCTACATCGAGACCGCGATGACCGCCTCCGCCGCCCCCGCGTTCCGCGAGGCGAACCTTCGCGAGACCCCGCTCGGCCGCACCGGCACCGTGGACGAGGTCGCCCCGCTCGTGGTCTTCCTGCTGTCGGACGAGTCGTCGTTCATCACCGGCGCCGAGATCCCCGTGGACGGCGGCCTGACCGCGCACGGCGGCGTCAAGTCCCTGTCCGACGCCCTCCGCGACCCCCGGAACGGCCGATGAAGCGGCTCGCCGGCACCGAGTTCGCCGCCGGCGGCAGGCGGTCCGGCGCCACCACCGAAAGGAACGTCCGCACGTGAACAAGGTCCGCGGCAGCGCCAGCGAGGCGATCGCCGACATACCCGACGGCGCGTCGCTCGCCGTAGGCGGCTTCGGCCTGTCCGGCGTGCCGGCCGTCCTCATCGACGCGCTGTACGCACAGGGCGCGACCGGGCTGAGGGTCGTGTCCAACAACTGCGGCGTGGACGGCCGTGGTCTCGGAGTCCTGCTCGCCGCCGGCCGCATCGCCCGCGTCACCGGCTCCTACGTGGGTGAGAACAAGGAGTTCGCCCGCCAGTACCTCAGCGGCGAGCTGGAGGTGGAGCTGACTCCGCAGGGCACGCTCGCCGAACGGCTGCGCGCGGGCGGCGCGGGCATCCCCGCCTTCTACACCCCGGCGGGCGTGGGGACCCAGGTCGCCGGGGGCGGGCTGCCCTGGCGGTACGCGGACGACGGGACGGTGGCCGTCGCCTCCCCGCCCAAGGAGACCCGGGAGTTCGGGGGAGGCGCGTACGTCCTGGAGCACGGCATCACCACCGACTTCGCCCTCGTACGGGCCCGGCGGGGGGACCGGCACGGCAACCTCTGCTTCCGCCGCGCCGCCGCCAACTTCAATCCCCTCGCGGCCATGGCCGGACGGATCACCGTCGCTGAGGTCGAGGAACTCGTCGAACCGGGCGTGCTGGCTCCCGACGAGGTCCACCTGCCCGGCATCTACGTGCAGCGCGTCGTCGCGCTCAGCGCCGAAGAGGCCGCCGCCAAGCCCATCGAGAAGAGGACGGTAAGCAACTGATGTCCTGGACCCGCGACCAGATGGCCGCCCGTGCCGCCGCCGAACTCCGCGACGGCTCCTACGTCAATCTCGGCATCGGCCTGCCCACTCTCGTCCCCGGTCACGTCCCGCCGGACGTCCACGTCGTCCTGCACTCCGAGAACGGCATCCTGGGCACCGGCCCCTACCCGCGCGAGCACGAGGTCGACGCCGACCTGATCAACGCGGGCAAGGAGACGGTCACCGTCCTGCCGGGCGCCTCCTTCTTCGACTCGGCGCTGTCCTTCGGCATGATCCGTGGCGGCCACATCGACACCGCCGTTCTCGGCGCCATGCAGGTCTCCGCCCGCGGTGACCTCGCCAACTGGATGATCCCCGGCAAGATGGTCAAGGGCATGGGCGGCGCCATGGACCTGGTCCACGGGGCCCGCCGCGTCATCGTCCTGATGGAGCACACCGCCAAGGACGGCAGCCCCAAGATCCTCACCGACTGCACGCTGCCCCTCACCGGCGAGCGGTGCGTCCACCGCGTCATCACCGACCTGGCCGTCCTCGACGTCACCGAGGACGGGCTCGCCCTCGTCGAGACCGCGCCCGGCGTCACCGTCGAGGACGTCACCGCCCGTACCAGCGCTCCCCTGCGCCTGGACAGCTTCACGGCCGCCTGCTGAAGGACTGCCGGGTGCGTCCCGGGCCCCTCCCGGGGCGGGTTGCGGTCCGCACACCGCTGGGGGCCCGCTCCCATCGCGTTGCTACTGAGGCGGGTTGCCGTGCTTGCGGGCCGGCATCTCGGCCTGTTTGCTGCGCAGCATCGCGAGGGAGCGGATCAGCACCTCCCGCGTCTCGGCCGGGTCGATCACGTCGTCGACCAGCCCCCGCTCCGCGGCGTAGTAGGGGTGCATCAGCTCCGCGCGGTACTCCTTGACCAGCCGCGCCCGGGTCGCTTCGGGATCGTCGGCCGCGGCGATCTCCCGGCGGAAGATGACGTTCGCCGCCCCCTCCGCGCCCATCACCGCGATCTCGTTGCCCGGCCACGCGAACGTCAGGTCCGCACCGATGGACTGGGAGTCCATCACGATGTAGGCACCCCCGTACGCCTTGCGCACCACCACCGAGATCCGCGGCACCGTCGCAGTGCAGTACGCGTACAGCAGCTTCGCCCCGCGCCGGATGATCCCTCCGTGCTCCTGGTCCACTCCGGGCAGGAATCCCGGCACGTCCAGCAGCGTCACCAGCGGGATGTTGAACGAGTCACACATCTGCACGAACCGCGCCGCCTTCTCCGAGGCCGCACTGTCCAGGACCCCCGCCAGCGCCAGCGGCTGATTGGCGACGATCCCCACCACCTGCCCGTCCAGCCGGGCCAGCGCACAGATGACATTGCGCGCGAAGCGCTCGTGGACCTGCAGCATCTCCCCGTCGTCGACGAGTTCCTCGATCACCCGTGCCATGTCATAGGGCCGGCTGCCGTCCTGCGGCACCAGCTCGCGCAGCACCGGGGTCCGCCGGCCCACCGGGTCCCCGTACGACGCGCTGGGCGCGAAGCCCCGGTTGTTGTCCGGCAGCAACGAGAGCAGGTAGCGCACCTCCGCCAGGCACGTGGCCTCGTCGTCATAGGCGAAGTGGCACACCCCCGACGTCTCGGCGTGCACGTCCGCGCCGCCCAGACCGTTCTGCGTGATCTCCTCGCCGGTCACCGCCCTGACCACGTCGGGGCCGGTGATGAACATCTGCGCGGTCTCCCGCACCATGAACACGAAATCCGTCAACGCGGGGCTGTAGGCGGCTCCTCCCGCACACGGGCCCAGCATCACCGAGATCTGCGGGATCACCCCCGACGCCTGGGCGTTGCGCCGGAAGATCCCGCCGTACCCCGCGAGCGCGGAAACGCCCTCCTGGATCCGGGCCCCCGCACCGTCGTTCAACGACACCAGGGGCGCCCCCGCGGCCAGCGCCATGTCCATGATCTTGTGGATCTTCGCGGCATGCGTCTCCCCCAGCGCACCTCCGAAGATCCGGAAGTCATGGGCGTACACGAAGACCGTGCGCCCTTCCACGGTCCCCCAGCCCGTCACCACACCATCCGTGTACGGCCGCTTGTTCTCCAGGCCGAATCCGGTGGCCCGGTGCCGTCGCAACAGTCCGACCTCCTCGAACGACCCCGGGTCCAGCAGGAGGTCCAGCCGCTCCCGGACGGTCAGCTTCCCCTTAGCCTGCTGCGCGGCCGAGGCCGCCTCCCCCGGACCGGCCGCCGCCCGTGCTCGCAGCGCCCGCAACTCCGCCAGGGCTCCCGCGCCGTCCTTCATCCCGCCGGCTCCCACGCCGGCGCCGGAACCGTCCACCGGATCCGCCCCCGCACTGTCCCTCACCACGGTCACGATGCTCTTCCCTCCTTCAGACATCGGGCACCCGTCAGCGGCCCGGCATCAGCTCACGAGGTGGATCCCCGGCGACTACCGCCAGCAGTGCGGGGACCGGAAGACGCTCCGTCCACCCGCCGGCCGCCAGTCCGCGACGCGCGGCTGCCGCACAAGGTCGTCCCGCGCGCCCCGGCCGGCCAGCAGCGCGCCCAGGACCACGGCCACCGCGGCCAGCTCCTCCTCGCCCGCCGCTCCGCGTACCACCCGCAGGACAGGTCCGACAGCGTCCGCGTCACTCACCGAGCCCTCCCCACGTCATCCCACGCCACGACATGAGGTCACCCTTCGGTACCCCCCTCGAAGAGCGCTCACATCCCGCTCGAGGATGCGTCGGCAACGTCGGCCGGGCCCGGCCTGCGGGCGCGCGGTCACAGGCAGGCGAGCAGGCCGTCGAGCGGGGCGGGTACGCGGCCGGGGTCGAGGGCCTCGACGAGGACCCGGCCGTAATGGATCTTGCGGCCCTTCTTCGTGCCGAGGAAGCGCCGCAACTGCTGTTGCGCGGTGCGGCCCTGCTGTGCGGGCTGACGCAGGAAGGTCTGCAGGGCGCGCTGGTCGCCCTCTTCGCGCACGAGTTCCGTCACCCGTTCCGGGCCCAGCGCGCGGATGAGTTCGTCTTCCAGGTCGGCCGCGCAGACGAAGAACCGCTGTCCGGCTGCACCGGCCCCGTCCAGGGCGCGGGCGTAGTAGCGACGCTCCCTCTCGTCGCACAGTCCCGTGAGGCGGAGGCCGAGCCCCGTGGGCCCGAGGATGCGGACGAAGCGCCCTACGCTCATCGCGCCGCCCATCGACAGGACACAGACTCCTTCGGCCGCCAGATCCCGGTGTCGGCTCGCGGCCAGCGCGTCGACCGCCGCGACGTCGCTCGGCCCTTCGAGCAGGACGGCCGCCCGGACGGGCAGCCGCGCGGCCAGCGCGCGTGCGGGGTCGCCGACGCCACCGGCCGCCCACGCGGTGACCGCTTCCCGGAACGACCCCATGTCAGCCATGAGGGGAGTCTCCGCCTTTTCGCCCGACCGGGGTAAGGATTTTCCGCTCGACGCGACGCGTCGCCCCTCCGCGGACGGCGGCGGACTCGCTGCGGTGCGCTTCTGTCTGGGCTTACGAAGCCGTCTCAGGACGACGAACTGCTACACGACGACGAGCTGCTGCCGCACGACGACGAACTGCCGCCACAGGACGACGAGCTGCTGCCGCACGACGACGAACTGCCGCCGCACGAGGCCGAGTTGTTGCCGCAGGACGACGAGCCGCTCCCGCAGGAGGAGCCGGCCCCCGAGTCGTCGTACGCGGTGCCCATGACGTACCAGGACGAGGACGAGTCGCCCGCGGAACCGCCGCCCACCCCGCCGGCCCTGTTGGACCACCCGGCCCGAGAACCGCGGGCGGCCGTCTGTCGGCGGGGGCCTCGCCGGGCCCCTCTCACGATCCGCGTGCGCAGAATGACCAGCCCCAACACGGCCACACCCACCAGGACAAGCACCATCAGCATGTTCTCCCCCGAACGCCAGGCGTTGGTATCGACTGCGCCCAGCATGCCCCGCGGCGTGGCTGCGCCAAGCGTTCCTTGAGCAAGCCCAGAGGTTGCCGGCGGCAGGCGGGCCCACGACGCGTCGGCGCGGCTCACAGGCCAGGTGCGGCAGTTCCACCGACGGGGTGGCGCAGCGTGCGGGGCGCCGGACGGGGCTACTGAAGGATGAACCGGCTCCCGGCGCGGAGCCTGTCGACGAGTTCGGCGGGGGCCTTTTGGGGTGAACCCGCGTCGTACGGCGGCTGAGGGTCGTACTCGGTCCCCAGCTGGACCATCCGGGCCTGCTCGTCCCCGGCGACCCTGCCGACCAGGGTGAGGCCCATGTCGATCCCGGCGGAGACTCCCGCCGCGGTGATGAACTTCCCGTCGGTGACGACGCGTTCAGCGGTCGGCACGGCCCCGAACGCGGCGAGGCCGTCGAGCGCCAGCCAGTGCGAGGTGGCACGGCGGCCCGTGAGGAGCCCGGCCGCCGCGAGCAGCAGCGAACCCGTGCACACCGAGGTCGTCCACGTGCTGGTCGCGTCGGCGGTGCGCAGCCAGTCGAGCAGCACCTCGTTCTCCATCTGGGCGGACTGCCCCGGGCCACCGGGCACCACGACGATGTCGGGGGCCGGTACGTCCTGGAGTGCCTCCGCCGCGACGAGTGCGAGGTCGCCACGGTCGTTGCGCACCGGGCCCGGATGCCGGGCGACGAACACTGTCTCGGCGCCGGGAATGCGGCAGAGCATCTCGTACGGACCAACCGCGTCCAGTGCGGTGAAGCGTTCGAAGAGGACAATCGCGATCTGCACGGTCTCCCTTTCATGGGGCGGATTCGGGTGGTCGGCGCGGGTGAGGGCGCAGCGGTCAGCGACGACGGTCTCCGGTCGGGTCGGGGCCCTCGCGAGTGGATCCGCCCAGGTGACGGACAGTGTCACCGTCCGGCGCGACGGTCACGGCCCCGGCCGGACCGTGACCGTCGCTGCCGCCGGAGCGACTCCAGGGCCCCCCGGTGCCCTGGGTTCCATCCTTCGCGGCGGCGGCGGAGTCCGCAATGACGAATACCCCGCCTTTCCTGCCCTCGGAGCGGCCGGGCGACCGGGCACGCACATCCGCGGGACGGAGGCGGCCGTCCGCCGCCTGCGCACCTGCGTCACCTGAACTCGCCAGTCCGACGTGCAGAGCACCGCGAGCCGACGGAGGGTGAACCCATGGAGATCATCGCGGTCCAGGAACCCGACACCCAGCTCCCCGCCGACGCGCGGCCGGGCGACGCCCTCCCGCCGGCCCCCACCATCCACGCCGCGCCCGCCGACCCGCCGGGTTCAGGACAACCGGGCACGACGACGTTCTGCGGCACGCCCACGTCCGCCATGAAGCGGCTCGCCTACCAGCCCGACGGCCCGGACAGCTGGTGCCCACCGGACCAGCACGAGTCCATGTGCACTCACTGCGACTCCGTCGTCCACGCGGGCTGACGTTTCCCGTGGCCGCTTTTCGGAAGCGGTACGCGAATGACTGATTGAGGTCGGCCGTCGGGGAAACCGTGTCCGCGTGATGTGAGCGCACTGTCAACGGATCGGAGACCAGGCGATGGCCACCACGACAGACCCCGGCCGAGCGGTTTCGACGGCGTCGAACAGTCTGCGGCTGCCCGGAGTCGTCCTGGGAGTGGGGCTCGGCGGCTTCGCCGACGGCATCCTGCTGCACCAGCTCCTGCAGTGGCACCACATGCTCACCAGCACCGACACCGACCGTGTCGGGGTGAGGTACTACGACCCGAACACGGTGTCCGGGCTGGAGATGAACACGGTGTGGGACGGCGTCTTCCACACCGTCTGCTGGGTCGCGGTCATCGCCGGTCTGGGAATCCTCTACGCCCGGGTCACGCACAACCGCCGGGCGGTCTGGGCCTCGCGGGTGCTGTGGGGGTGGATCCTGGCCGGGTGGGGCCTGTTCAACCTGGTGGAGGGCCTCCTGGACCATCAGATCCTGGGGATCCACCATGTGCACGGCGGCCCGCACCAGGCGTGGTGGGACGCGGGATTCCTCGTCCTGGGTGTGCTGCTGGTCACCGGGGGCTTCCTGCTCCAGCGCGGCGGGAGGCCCGTCGAGCAGGGGGCTCCCCGCGGCGGCGGGCAGGCCGCGGGGAGCGCCTGATGGGCGGCATGCAGCACACCCACCACGACAGCGCCGCGCAGAGTCTGCCGGGGGCGGTACTGAGCGGGCTGGTCCTGCTCGCCGCGGCGGTGGGCTACCTGCTCGCGGTGCGCCGGGCCCGTCACCGCAATCCCACCCTCGGCTGGAGTACATGGCGGTCCGTGTCGTTCCTCGCCGGGCTGGCCCTGCTCGGCGCGGCGCTGCTGCCGCCCCTGGGGACGTCGGCGCACACCGATTTCCGCGGGCACATGGCCCAGCACATGCTCATCGGCATGTACGCGCCGTTGGCTCTCGTGCTGGCCGCGCCCGTCACGCTCCTGCTCCGTACCGTCGCTTCCGCCCGTGCCCGCAGGGTGACCGGGGTGCTGCACAGCCCGCCTGCCCGGCTGCTGACACACCCCGTGGTGGCGCTGGTGCTGAGTACGGGCACGCTCGGAGCGCTGTACTTCACCCCGCTGTACAACGCGGCCATGCGCCACCCCGCGGGGCACTGGCTGATGCTCGCGCACTTCCTGGCGGCGGGGTGTCTGTTCGCCCACGTCATCGCCGGCCCCGATCCCGCGCCGCGCCGGCCCGGGGTGCGGGCCCGGCTGGTGTACCTGGGTGTGGCGGTCGCCGCGCACGCCCTGATCGCGCAGGCGATGTACGGAGGTTTCCACGTCGACATCCACGCCCCCGTCGCCCCGGTGCAGCAGGGCGCGGAGCTGATGTACTACGGCGGGGACATCGCCGAACTCCTGCTGGCCGCCGCGCTGGTGTCGACCTGGCGGCCCGAGCGGCGCACCGAGGCGGCGCGGGGCCGGGCGCGGTGGGCGGGCCACGCCCGCCCCACAGGCGCCGGGGGCTGACCGGCCACGGGCCGGTCGGGCCGGCGCTCACGGGTCCTGCTTCCACCCGGCTGCCTGCTGCGTCCTGGCCGCAGTCATGACGTCGTTGCGGTTACCGGCCGCGTACGACGCAGTCCTCGGGCTGCGGCTTGCCGGCCGGCCATGCCAGCCCGACGAATTCCAGCGTGCCCCGTCCCGCTCTCGCTCCGGGTTTCAGCTCGACGACGGCGAGTGGTTTGTCGTACGGGTTCCCTGCCTTGGTCAGGCAGATCCGGCCGCTGGTGCCCACCACCTTGTTCCGCGACTGCATGGTGGCCCAGCGGTTCCCCACCTGCTCGGGTGAGGGCGCTTCCTGGCCGGTGGGCTTGGCGCCACGGATCGCCGCGACGGCGGTTCGTACCCCGTCGTGGACCATCATGGTGCGGGAGTCGTCCAGGACCACCGGGCCCATGCCGCGGCCCGCCGCTTCCAGGGCCGCGATGGTCTCCTTGAGCTCGTTCAGTTCGGCGAGCGGATCGCGCAGCCAGCCGGGGGCCTTCGCCTCGGCCGGCGTCTTCCCGGTTCGCCGGTGTTCGCGGGCCTGCCAGCGGCGTACCTCGATGCGCCAGGAGGCGGGGTGGGCGGGAGCGGCATACTGCACGGTCAGCCGGGAGTTGCCGGAGCTGTCCCGGAGTCCGGCCCAGTCCCGGGCGGTCATCCGGTTGTTCAGCGAGGCCGCGTCCGTACCGGACACCACGGTGAATCTCCGCTCCGGACATGCCTCCTTGGCGAGTTGTTTGAGGAACAGGCGCAGATGGGTGGAGCGGCCCGCGAAGTAGATCGTGTCCGCGCCGGAGTTGCAGATCGTGTTGACCGTCGGCCTGAACTGGTTGTCGACGTCGCCGGGGTCCGCGATCCCGGCGGAGGTGAAGGTCATGTCGTCCGGACCGGGCGGTCCTTCTTCCGGCAACTGCTGGAAGGCGTGGGCAAGCGACCGGACGTAGGGGTCGCGCCGGGTGTCGCGGACCAGTACGGTCTGCCGGTCCTTCCGGCGACCGTTGAAGTCGGCAAGCGCCCGCGCCTGCTCCTCGTTGGTGGGGATGATCCGGGCCAGCCCCTTGAACTCGTAGGTGCCGTCTCTGCTCTCCGAGTTGGCGATGGTTCCCGCCGACGCCCGCGCGACCAGCACCGGTACGTGCTGTGCGGTGAGCCTGCGCACCGCTTCGCGGGTGGTGTCCAGGGAGAGGTTGAAGCCGGTCACCGCGCGCAGTCTGTCCGGCCCGGTACGGGACATGCGCACGAGGTCAGGTACCACCTCGTCCTGCCGGGCGTAGTCCTTGCCGGGGTTGGCGAGCACCAGCCTGAGTCCCGGCTTCCCCGGCTCCCGGTTGGCCCGGTACTGCGCCAGGAAGGCGCCCTGCAGTTCGCTGCGCAGCTGCTGCTTCTCGGCCTTCGAGTCCGGTTGCAGCGGGAGCATCATGGCCACGGTGACGTGCGGCTGCTTGTCGATGCGGCGGTTCTCCTCGGCGATCCGGTCCGCGACGGGGGCGATCTCGGGCACCCCGAAGTCATAACCGGATCCGTTGGCGCCGATGCACTCGCCACCGGACCTGGTGACACCGTCGGCGCATGTGCGGGCCCCCTGGCTGAGCTCCTTGCAGAGGGTGTACGTGCCGAAGGCAAGGAGGACGGCCAGGGTGCACGCGATGATCTTCCGCAGCAGTGTGGCCCACAGGGTCTCGTACAGCCGGTCGGCGACGGCCTGGAACATCCGCTCAGCCCCCTTCTCCTATGTCAGCGGTGCAGGAACACGACTGCAGCGGCTGCCGGTTGCGGGCCCGGCGCCCCCACTGCCCGGCCCGGCCGGTGAGCACGGGCGCGGCCCCCGCGTACTCCCGGGACAGCTCATGCAGCAGCTGCACCATCCGTTCGGCCGCGACGGTGTCCGGCGGCCGGGTGCGCTCCTCGCAGAGCCACACCGCGTGCAGCAGCTCGTCGAGCTGGCGCTCCAGCTTGCCGCCCTCGACCCGGGCCACCGTCATCCGGGCGTGCCGCTCGTCGTGGCCACCCGGAGAGGGGGCCTGGGCCAGCGCGAGCAGCTGGTCGCACCACTCCTCGGCGCCGACACCGCTCGCGGGGAACGCCGCGGCGAGGTGGTGCACGGCACGGTCGGGGCCGTTGGCGACCAGGTCGTGGTTGAGGCCGTGTGCCGTGGTGGTACCGAAGGCACGGTCGGGGGACTCGGCCCTGCTGCGGTAATGGGCGTGCAGCAGGCCGTGATTGCGACGCCATTCGGCGCCCGCTTGCGGTGGTCCGTGCAGCCGGCTCATCAGCAGCTGCCGCAGGCCGAAGTCGCCGATGAAGTGCCGCTCGCAGGCCGGCCATCCGCTCTCCAGCAGATACCGCTGCACGTCGTCGGCGGTGAGCCCGTTGGCCATCCGTTCGAGGCGCGGATCGCGCAGCAGGGCACGAGCGCAGTCGCCGGTGTGCGCGACCGACAGCTGAGTGAGCAGATCGAGCCAGTGGGCGGTGTGCTCGAGGGGCAGCAGTTCGGGCAACTGGCGCAGCACCAGCTCGGTCAGCAACACCTCCCTGACGGCGCGGGGTTCCCCGTCGAGCACCGCGGGATGGTCCAGCAGCTCCCGGTCGTTGTCCAGCTCCGGCAGCTCCCCGGCCGCCTCGACCAGCCGCTGCACCATCCGGGGGCGACACCCGGAAAGCCGCTGCACCGCGCTCTGCGCTCTGCGCAGCCTGGCCGCCTGCGGTGCTCCGCCCGTGTGCCGCTGCAACTGCTGGTGGATGTGTTCGGTGGTGAGCAGCGGCATCCGCAGCAGAAGCACACCCTGCCCCAGGCGGCCGCGTGCGGGCAGCCGCCGCCAGTCGGGCAGTTCCTCCTGGTCCGGCCGGTACGCGGCAAGTTCCTCGGTGTGCGGTTCGTCAGCCAGGAACAGCGGCTCCGCCATCCGTTCGCTCGCGATGAGCACCGTGCGCTCCCGATGGCCATCGGCCCTGTCGCCCAGTGCTGCCGCCAGCAGGGCGCGGCCCACCGGCCAGTTGGCGTGCTGCAGCAGCACCGCGGGACGGCCGACCCGGGTGAGCGCGGCGCCCGGGCCGCGGTAGGCGGCATCCAGGTCCTCGCGCAGAGCACGAAAGAGGAACCTCTCGGCGAACTGTCGGTCCCCCGCGCCCTGCTGGACGTCGTGGGCGAGCATCCGCAGGCCGGTGGCGGCGCCGCCCGCGGCACCGGGGTACTCGCCGTAGGTGGCGTGCACCGGCTCGGCGCCGGTGCGCGCCAGTTTCTCCATGAACTCCGTCAGCGCGGCCCCCACCAGCGGTGCCGCCGCCGGGGCGACCACCCCGGCCAGCTGGTTGAGGTAGCCGCTCACCAGGTTGCGGGCGAACCGGCCGAGTCCGCTGCTCGGCTTCAACAGCGCCCGGTAGCGCTCCAGTTCCTGTTCCAGCTCGCGCCGCCGCAGCCGTGCTCCCGCCGCCACCGCGGCCAGGCCCGCGAAGAACCGAGGTGTGGGCAGAGCCCCGCCCGGCCCCTCCCACTCACCCATCCGCAGGGCGAGGTCGTACATCGCTTCCGTCGCCGCCGAGCGGCAGGAGGGGCGCCGCTCGGCGTCCTCCGCGTACCGGACGTCCGCACAGTCCACATACGCCACCGGCAGCTTCCGTCCGAACTCGTCCCGCAGCAGCTCCAGCAGCCGCTGCTTGCCCATGCCCGGCCCGCCCGTGAGCAGCACGACGGGCAGGTCCGGCCCGTACAGAAGCCTCTCGCCGCGGCCCCGGGCACTGCGGCCCAGCAGCCTGGGGAAGAACCCTTTGTCCTCAAGGAGTCCTTCGAAACCCAGTCCCGCGGCCATCCGGCTTCCCCCGTCGCCGTACGTGTCCGCCGATCGGCGGGTGTCGATGTCGCACGGAGCGTAGTGGAGCACCCGTTCGGACGGCAGCAACTTGTCGACAGAAAGCGCCAGTTGGCACATGCCGACTGGGTATGGCCATTGCTTGTGCCACGCGGCCCGAAAGTGACTCGAAGGACTCGACGCGCCGCACCGTGCAGCGCACCGTCGCCGACCGGGGGTACGCGATCGGCCGGACCATGGTGAGACTGCTCCTGGAGGCGATGGAGGACCCGGCGCCGGCCTGGCGGCACGTCATCCTGCGCACGGAGCCGGCGGTCCGCGACTCCGCCCGATCCGTCCGTCACCCCTTGACACGCGTGACGTCCCCTGGCTTCATGACGAACGGGGTGGGAGCGCTCCCACACCTGGTTGACGTACCAACACATCCGCAGAGATCAGGGCAGGCCTAGGGCCTGTCGTTTGGATCAGGCTGGCTGTGACCGACGGTTCGTCCTGACCGACCCGAGCGGGGTCTGGCGCGTGCAGCTGCAAGGCGGAGGAGGGAGTCGACGCGGAGCGTCGGCGACCGACGACAACGCCGCAGATGTGCGTGCCAGACCCCGCGACGCCGGCATGATCCAAACGACAGGCCCTAGGTGGCCCACTTCAGCGCCCGGCGCGACGGCACGGCCCGAGAAGATCGAACACGGCACGGCACGACTCCGATCCTCCCCGCACACCCGTACGGAAAGGACGAACCGTTGCGCCCGCACCTGCTCCGAGTCCCCCGCCCGCATCCCTTCCGCCACCGCGGACAGGCCGATCCGCCTCCGTCCACCGTCTCCCGCCCGATCCCGCGCCGACGCCGCCGGGCAGGTCCCGCCGCCGCGCTCGCCGCGGCGCTGACCGGCGGCCTGCTGCTGCCCCTCGCCGCGGCCTCCCCGTCGGCCGCCGCACCGACGTTCAGCTACGGCGAGGCCCTGCAGAAGTCCCTGCTCTTCTACGAGGCCCAGCAGTCCGGAAAGCTGCCGTCCACCAACCGCGTCGACTGGCGCGGAGACTCGGCGTCGAACGACGGCAAGGACGTGGGCCTCGACCTCACCGGCGGCTGGTACGACGCCGGCGACCACGTCAAGTTCGGCCTGCCGATGGCGTATTCGGCAACCGTCCTGGCCTGGGGCGCACTGGAGGAGCGGGCCGCCTACACCTCCGCCGGGCAGTGGACGCACCTGAAGAACAACCTGAAGTTCGTCGACGACTACTTCGTCAAGGCACATCCGTCGGCCGACGTCCTGTACGGGCAGGTCGGCAACGGCGCCAAGGACCACGCCTGGTGGGGCCCGGCCGAGGTCATGCCCATGGAGCGGCCCGCCTACAAGATCGACGCCTCCTGCCCCGGCTCGGACCTCGCCGGACAGACCGCCGCGGCCCTCGCGGCTTCCTCCATGGTGTTCGCCGACAGCGACGCCGCCTACGCCGACAAGCTGCTCACCCACGCCAGACAGCTGTACGGCTTCGCCGACACCTACCGGGGCAAGTACAGCGACTGCATCACCGACGCCCAGAGCTATTACAACTCCTGGAGCGGCTACAACGACGAGCTGGTCTGGGGCGCGATCTGGCTGTACAAGGCAACCGGTGACCCGGCCTACCTGACCAAGGCGGAGAGCTACTACGACAAGCTGTCCACCGAGCCGCAGACCTCCACCCGTTCCTACCGCTGGACGCTGTCCTGGGACGACTCCTCCTACGGCGCGTACGTCCTGCTGGCCCAGCTGACCGGCAAACAGCGGTACCTCGACGACGCCAACCGCTGGCTCGACTGGTGGACGGTCGGCGTGAACGGGAACCGCGTGCGCTACTCCCCCGGCGGCCAGGCCGTCCTCGACAGCTGGGGTTCTCTGCGTTACAGCGCCAACACGGCGTTCGCGGCACTCATCCACTCGGACCGGCTCACCGGCGACCCCGACCGCAAGGCCCGCTACCACGACTTCGCGGTCCGGCAGATCAACTACGCGCTCGGCGACAACCCGCGCAAGTCGAGCTACGTCGTCGGGTTCGGCGCCAACCCGCCGACCAAACCCCATCACCGCACGGCGCACGCCTCGTGGACCGACCAGATCACCAGCCCGGCCGACAGCCGTCACACCCTCTACGGAGCCCTCGTCGGCGGCCCCAGCGCACCGGACGACGCCTACACGGACGACCGGCAGAACTATGTGAACAACGAGGTCGCCACCGACTACAACGCGGCCTTCAGCGGAGCGCTGGCGCGTCTGTACGCCGAGTACGGCGGCGCGCCCCTGGCGGACTTCCCCAGGCCCGAGCAGCCCGACGGGCCCGAGATGTCGGTGCAGGCCTCGGTGAACGCCTCCGGAGCCACCTTCACCGAGATCAAGGCCTACCTCGTGAACAAGTCCGCCTGGCCGGCCCGGGCCCTGACCAACAGCTCGCTGCGCTACTACTTCACGCTCGAACCGGGGGTGCGCCCGGACCAGATCAGCCTCACCACCAACTACAACCAGTGCGGCAAGGTGTCCGGCCCGACCCGGTACGAGGGCGACGTGTACTACGTCGGCGTGGACTGCTCCAATGCCGTGATCGCGCCCGCCGGCCAGTCCGCGTACCGCAAGGAGGTGCAGTTCAGGATCAGCTCGTCGGGCGCCTGGGACCCGGCCAACGACTGGTCCTACAGCGGCATCGCGACCACTCCGGGCAGCACCCCGGTGAACGCCCCGCACCTCGTTCTGCTGGAGGGGTCGGAGCGACAGTGGGGCACTCCGCCGGACGGCAGCACCCCCGGGCCCGGTCCGACACCCACACCCACGCCCACGCCCACGCCCACGCCGGGTCCCGTCGGCTCCTGCGCCGTGACCTACACGGTCGCCTCCTCCTGGAACAACGGATTCACCGCAGATGTGCAGGTCAAGAACACCGGGACGACAGCTCTGGACGGATGGCGGCTCGGCTTCTCGTTCCGCGGTGGCGAGAAAGTGGCCAACGCCTGGAACGCGACGGTGACCCAGTCCGGAGAGGCCGTCACCGCGGTCAACGCCGGCCACAACGGGGCCGTTCCCGCGGGCGGTACGGCCGGCTTCGGCTTCCAGTCGAGCGGCACGGCGGCGGGAACCCCCTCGGCGTTCACACTCAACGGCCGCCCCTGCACCTGAGCGAGGGGCGAAGCCCAGTACGGCTGCCACCTGTCACCACGACATGCCCAGGCCCACACGATCCTGACCAGGTTCAACCAAGCCCCGGACGGCGGGTAGTTCCGCGCCGCTGTCACCAGACGCGCCCGACGGGCACGGAAGCCCGGTGTCGCCGCCGCCCCCGGTGACACCGGGCCCTTCGGCGTGGCCCTCCCCGGCTCTCCAGAGCTTGCGCGACACGTCTCGGGAGCGCTCCCAAGCCAGAACTTGCTTTTCGCACAACCGACTTGACCTGCCGGTTCGAAAATCCTTCGACGGTTCGCTGCGCTTTCCCTTGTCAGGGACATGGGAGCCTCTTAAAGTCCTCGTCCGAACCACAAGTGGGAGCGCTCCCACCATGGGGGGTGATGGGAGCGCTCCCGCCGGTTCGTCCCCCGCAGTCTCACGAGAGGCCCCCGCATGCGATCGTCACCGCATCACCTCCGCGCCCTGCGCGGCCTGTTGGGAACGCTCCTCACGGCTCTCACCGTCGTCGCCGCGCTGGTCACCACGACGGCACCGGCACAAGCCGACACCACGATCTGCGAACAGTTCGGATCGACCACGGTCCAGGGACGCTACGTCGTCCAGAACAACCGCTGGGGCACCAGCGAAACGCAGTGCGTCTCCGTCTCGGACACGGGTTTCAGGGTCACCCAGGCCGACGGCTCCGTGCCGACCAACGGCGCCCCCAAGTCGTACCCGTCGATCTTCAACGGCTGCCACTACACGAACTGTTCGCCGGGTACCAACCTCCCCGCGCAGCTCAGCACAATCTCCAGCGCCCCCACGAGCATCTCGTACGGCTATGTCAGCAACGCGGTCTACGACGCCGCGTACGACATCTGGCTCGACCCGACGCCGCGCAAGGACGGTGTGAACCGGACCGAGATCATGGTCTGGTTCAACAAAGTGGGTTCGATCCAGCCCGTCGGCTCCCAGGTCGGCACGGCCACCGTGGGCGGGCGCAGCTGGCAGGTGTGGTCGGGCAACAACGGCGGCAACGACGTGCTGTCCTTCGTCGCCCCGTCTGCGATCAGCAGCTGGAGCTTCGACGTCATGGACTTCGTCCGGCAGGCCGTGGCGCGGGGACTGGCGCAGAACAACTGGTACCTGACGAGCATTCAGGCCGGTTTCGAGCCCTGGCAGAACGGCGCGGGGCTGTCGGTGAACTCCTTCTCGTCGACCGTCAACACCGGTGGCACCGGCCCCGGGGACCCCGGCGGCCCGGTCGCGTGCAAGGTGTCGTACGGCACGAACGTCTGGCAGGGCGGCTTCACCACCAACGTCACGGTGAGCAACACCGGTTCGGCAGCCGTCGACAACTGGAAGCTCGCCTTCACCCTGCCCTCCGGTCAGCGGATCACCAACGCCTGGAACGCGTCGATCACCCCGTCCTCGGGGGCGGTCACGGCAAGCGGACTGTCCCAGAACGCACGGATCGCGGCGGGCGGCAGTCAGTCGTTCGGTTTCCAGGGGACCTACAGCGGCACCTTCGCCAAGCCGGCCGCATTCAGCCTGAACGGCACCGCCTGCACCCTCGCATGACCCGACCGGCGGGCCTGTGAGCCCGCCGTGCCCACCTGCTCCGGGGCTCGCTCTTCTTCCCTGCGCCGACAGGGCGGGCCCCGGAACTCCCCCAGTGCCGACCGTCCCGGAAAGGCCTGTCCGCATGAACCGCTCGCCGTCCCCCCGCCGCCCGGCCCTGGTGGCCGCGCTGTGTGCCGTGGCGCTGACCCTGACGGGGCTGACCGCCGCCGCCCCGCCCTCCGGAGCCTCCGCCGTCGCCGCTCTGCCCTACCAGAACCCCTCTCTGCCGGTGTCGGACCGTGTCGCCGATCTGCTGTCCCGGATGACGCTCGACGACAAGATCGGCCAGATGACGCAGATCGAGAAGGACGCACTGGTCCCGTCCTCCGACCTCGCCACCTATCGCATCGGGTCGGTGCTCTCCGGAGGCGACTCCACCGTCAGTCCCAACAACGCCCAGACCTGGGCCGACACCTATGACTCCCTGCAACGCACCGCGCTGGGGACTCCGCTGGGCATCCCGATAATCTACGGTATCGACGCCGTGCACGGGCACAACGCGGTGCGCGGCGCCACGATCTTCCCGCACAACATCGCTCTCGGCGCCACCCGCGACCCCGCCCTGGTCCAGCGCGTCGGCCGCACGGTGGCCGAGGAGATGGCGGGCACCGGCATCGACTGGGACTTCGCCCCCTGCCTGTGCGTGGCCCGCAACGACCGATGGGGCCGGACCTATGAGTCCTTCGGCGAGAAGCCCGAACTGCCCACGTCGATGGCGACGTTCGTCACCGGCCTGCAGGGCGAGAACCTGGGCGCGGGCCCGGCCTCGGTCCTCGCCACCGCCAAGCACTACCTGGGCGACGGCGGCACCGCCGGCGGCATCGACCAGGGCAGCACCCAGGTGTCCGAGGCCGAGCTGCGCGCCGTCCACCTGCCGCCGTTCAAGGAGGCGGTGCGCCGGGGTGTCGGCTCGGTGATGCTCTCCTACAGCAGCTGGAACGGCGTGCGATCGCACGCCAACAAGTACCTGGTCACCGACGTGCTCAAGGGCGAACTCGGGTTCGACGGCTTCGTCGTCTCCGACTGGGCCGCGGTCGACCAACTCGACGGGCAGACCGGCTTCACCGGCGCCGAGATCACCACGGCCGTCAACGCGGGCGTCGACATGGTGATGGTCCCGCACGACTACAAGAAGTTCCTGAGCCTGCTGCGCGGCGAGGTGAGCGCGGGCCGGATCTCCCAGGCGCGCATCGACGACGCCAACCGCCGCGTCCTCACCAGGAAGTTCCAACTGGGTCTGTTCGAGCGCCCGTTGACCGACCGCTCGTACACCTCCGGGGTCGGCTCCGCCGAGCACCGCGCCCTGGCCCGGCAGGCCGTACGTGCCTCGCAGGTGCTGCTGAAGAACAGTGGCGGCATCCTGCCGCTGGCGAAGAACGCCAAGCTGTTCGTGGCCGGCAAGTCCGCCGACGACATCGGCAACCAGAGCGGAGGCTGGACGGTGGGCTGGCAGGGGCGCAGCGGCGCCGTCACACCCGGGACCACGATCCTGCAGGGCATCCGGTCGACCGCCACCGATCCGTCCCGGGTCGCCTACGACCGCTACGGCAACGGGATCGACGGCAGTTACACGGCCGCCGTGGCCGTCGTCGGCGAGAGCCCGTACGCCGAGGGGCAGGGCGACCGCCCGGGCAGCATGGGGCTGGACCAGGAGGACCTGCAGACCCTCGCCAGGCTGAAGGCGAGCGGTGTGCCCGTCGTCGTGGTCCTGGTCTCCGGGCGCCCGCTCGACATCGCCGCCCAACTGCCCGACTGGAAGGCGCTGCTGGCCGGCTGGCTGCCGGGCACCGAGGGCAACGGCGTCTCGGACGTGCTGTTCGGGGACTACGCCCCGACCGGCAAGCTGCCGGTGACGTGGATGAACAGCGTCTCCCAGCAGCCCATCAACGACGGCGACGGCAAGACGCCGCTCTTCCCGTACGGCTACGGCCTGTCCTACGACACGACACCGGCCCCGGAGCCGACCCCGACGCCGACCCCGACGCCGACGCCGTCTCCGTCGTCCAAGGCGTGCAGCGCCGAGTTCCGGGTGGCCTCCTCCTGGACGGGCGGCTACCAGGCGGAGATCACCGTCAAGAACACCGGGACCGGACCCCTGACCGGCTGGTCGGTCGAGTGGGACCTGGGCGGGTCGACCGTCACCAATATCTGGAACGGCTCGCTGAGCGTGGCGCAGGGCCGGGCCACCGTCCGCAACGTCACCCACAACGGCACGCCGGCACCGGGCGCGACCACGTCGTTCGGCTTCACCGCGAACGGCACCGCGGGCGCGCCGGCTCCGCAGTGCACCGCCTCCTGACCATACGACCGGCACCGCCCGCACCGTACGACCGAGGAGAGACCGCGGGCCGGCAACGTCGGTGTGGAGGTGCCACCCTCGGCGTCATGTGTGCGTCGGCGTCCCGAACCCGGGCGGCGACCCGCGAACCGGCCGACAAGACCGGCAGAACGCCGGGTTGCCCCCGGAGGACGACCAGCCGCTGACAAGCTGCTTTCCCCGCCCGGCCGCCACCCGCAGCACGGGCGGGCGAGACCGGGCTCCCACCGCACGGCGGTGCCTCCCGGCCGAAGGCCGCGAACCCGCCTTGGCCCGTGAAGTCAGGGCGGGTTCGCCGTGAGCCCTTGAGGGGTGTCGTACGGGCCCCGAGCCGGTGACATCGCCGGTGCCGCCTTACGTGCGGTGGAGTTTCCGGTCACCGACATTCCGGGCCCGGTCGTAGCAAGCGCTTCGTCAACGGGTCCGGCGCGACCGGACAAGCCGAGGCTTGTGCCCCCGGACCAGGCTCACATGTGCGGCAGCCCCTTACGCGCAGGGATCGATCTCCGCCTCCGCGTCATGGCTTCACACCTCTTCGTCGCCGCCCACGAGCCCCCCTCGGGGCAGATCGGAAGGCACCCGGCGAGTACTCCAACTCGGCGCGGATGGCGCAGCGTTCGCCCCAGAGCACGGCCATCCGCGCCGCCGCACCCTTCGGCGGTCGAACCTCTGTACGCGCATCGACGCACGGTGTACGGTCTCGGCCCGACGGGGTTTGGGAGCGCTCCCATAAGCTGTTTCCGCATCGCACGAGGAGGAACACGTTGAAACGCTTCTTGGCCTTACTGGCCACCTGCGCCACGGCCCTCGGTCTCACCGCACTGGCCGGGCCCCCGGCGACGGCCGCCACGGGGTGCAAGGTCGACTACACGATCACCAGTCAATGGCAGGGCGGTTTCCAGGCCGGGGTGAAGGTCACGAACCTGGGCGCCCCCGTCACCGGATGGACGCTGAAGTGGACCATGCCGGACGCGGGACAGAAGGTCGTCCAGGGCTGGAACGCCACCTGGACGCAGTCCGGCTCCGCGGTCACCGCCGCCAGTGTCGACTGGAACCGCACCCTGGGCACCGGCGCGGCAACCGATCTGGGCTTCACCGGCTCCTTCACGGGCGCCAACCCCAAGCCCTCGGCCTTCACCCTCAACGGTGTGGCCTGTACGGGCTCCGCCGGTGACGAAGACCCTCCGCCGCCCACCCCGGGCACCGGCGGCACTCCCGTCGACGTCAACGGACAGCTCCACGTCTGCGGCGTGAACCTGTGCAACCAGTACAACCGCCCCATACAGCTGCGGGGCATGAGCACGCACGGCATCCAGTGGTTCAGCAAGTGCTACAACAACGCGTCCCTCGACGCCCTGGCGAAGGACTGGAAGTCCGACCTGCTGCGCATCGCCATGTACGTGCAGGAGAGCGGCTACGAGACCGACCCGGCGGGCTTCACCAGCCGCGTGAACAGCCTCGTCGACATGGCCGAGGCCCGCGGCATGTACGCGTTGATCGACTTCCACACCCTGACGCCCGGCGACCCGAACTACAACCTCGACCGCGCCAAGACGTTCTTCGCGTCCGTCGCCGCCCGCAACGCCGGCAAGAAGAACGTGATCTACGAGATCGCCAACGAGCCCAACGGGGTCAGCTGGGCGGCCATCAAGAACTACGCCGAGCAGGTCATCCCGGTGATCAGGGCCGCCGACCCGGACGCCGTCATCATCGTCGGCACCCGCGGCTGGTCCTCGCTCGGCGTCTCGGACGGCTCCAACGAGACCGAGGTCGTCAACAGCCCCGTCAACGCCACCAACATCATGTACGCGTTCCACTTCTACGCCGCGAGTCACAAGGACAACTACCGGGCCACGGTGAGTCGGGCAGCCGCCAAACTGCCGCTGTTCGTCACCGAGTTCGGCACGGTCAGCGCCACCGGCGGCGGAGCGATGGACCGGGCGAGCACCACGGCCTGGCTGGACCTGCTCGATCAACTGAAGATCAGCTACGCGAACTGGACCTACTCCGACGCCTCCGAAAGCAGTGCGGCGTTCAAGTCCGGCACCTGCAACGGCAGTGACTACAGCAGCAGCAGCGTACTGACCGAATCCGGAACACTGCTCAAGAACCGCATCAGCACCGCCGACAACTTCCCCACCAGCTGACCGCCGACGGGGCTCCGGTTGGACCGGAGCCCCGTCCCGACCGGTCGGGAGCACTCCCAAGTCATCCGCTCCTCCACGCCCACTACCTCGGAGGCACACGTGCGCGTCACTCACCCGCGACCACCGCGCCGCCCCTGGACGGCGGTCCTTGCGGTGGTCGTGCTGTTGTCCGGTTTCACGGCGCTGTCCGCGAGCGGTGCGGAGTCCGGCTGCCGGGTCGACTACACCGTGAACAAGTGGACCAACGGCTACACCGCGCAGATGAAGATCACCAATCTGGGCCCGGCACTGAACGGCTGGCGTCTGACCTGGACCTACACCGGCGACCAGGAGGTGACATCGGCGTGGAACGCGACCGTCACCCAGACCGGCCGATCCGTCGTCGCCGTCAGCACCGATTGGAACCGCACGCTGGCCACCGGAGGCACCGCCGACTTCGGCCTGCAGGGGACCTGGCGGACGGCCGATCCCGCGCCGAGCGACTTCACCCTCAATGGCGTGCCCTGCGGTGGTGACGGCACATCGCCGCCGACCCCGCCCCCCACGACCCCGCCGCCCACGACTCCGCCACCGACGCCCCCGGCGCCCGGCGCGGACTGCGGCAGCGCAGTGCTCTGCTCGGACTTCGAGGACCAGACCGGCTCCGCTCCGTCCGGCGCCTGGCGGTTCACCGCACCCGACTGCCAGGGCACCGGCACGGCCGCCGTGGACAGGGCGGTTGCGCACAGCGGCAGCAGATCGCTGCGCGTCGAGGGCCGGGCCGGCTACTGCAACCACGCCTTCGTCGCCGCCACCGCGGACCTGTCCTCGGTCGGTCCGGTGATGTACGTACGCATGTGGGTGAGGCATACCACAGTGCTCCCGTCCGCCCACGTCACCTTCGTCTCGCTGCCCGATACCTCCCAGGGTGGGCGGAGCCTGCGCGTCGGGGGCCAGAACGGCGCCCTGCAGTGGAACCGGGAGAGCGACGACGCCACGCTGCCCGCGCAGAGCCCGGCCGGTGTGGCGCTGAGCAGGCCGCTGCCCACAGGCAGCTGGCAGTGCCTGCGTTTCGCGATCGACACAGCCGCTCCCGGTCTCGACACCTGGCTGGGCGACGAGCGGATTCCGGGACTGCACGCCGACGGTGTCCCCACGCAGGACATCGATCAGCAATGGCTGGCCCGCACCACGCCACCCCGGCCCAACGCCCTGCGCCTGGGCTGGGAAAGCTACGGGACGGGCGACGACACCCTGTGGTTCGACGATGTGGCCGTGGGCTCCGCCCCCATCGGCTGCTGAGAGCCAGTCAGCCGGGGCGGCCGCGACGTCGCGGCCGCCCCGGCCCGTTCCCGAACCAACCACTACAACAAACCCCCAGCCGACTCCCCTTTCTCTCTTTCCACATCAGCCTTCCCCACCCCCCCCCCC
>NZ_JBWKDS010000008.1:77481-188876 GCF_056435845.1 Streptomyces sp. NPDC043867
CGTAAGGAAGACAAAAACCCCTGGGGTGGAACCTGTGGCTCTCGTCCCCCCCCCCCCCCCCCCCCACCCACCCCCCCCCCCCCGCCCCCCCCCCCCCCCCCCCCCCCCCCCGGCCCGTTCCGGAACCGGCCATGACGACAAGCCCCGGGCCGATGCCCTGTGCGCTCTTGCCACGTCGGCCGTCCCGGCCCCTCCCCCACCGGCACGCCGCTCCCCGGTCCGGGTGGCACGCGGAGCTACGGTCAGCGGCATGGACAGTGATCGCCGTGGCCGGGTCCCGTGTCTGCTCGGCGGAGCGGTGTTCGCCGTGTGCATGGCCGGGACCACGCTGCCGACTCCGCTCTACGGCCTCTACCAGGAGAAGTTCGGTTTCTCCGAGTTGACGGTCACCGTCGTGTACGCCGTGTACGCGTTCGGAGTCATCGCCGTGCTGCTGCTGGCGGGCAACGCCTCGGACGCCGTCGGCAGACGTCCCGTTCTGCTGGTGGGACTGGGGTTCGCCGCGGCGAGCGCCACCTGCTTCCTGTGCGCCACCGGTCTGGGCTGGCTGTACGCGGGGCGGCTCCTTTCGGGACTGTCCGCCGGTCTGTTCACCGGGGCGGCCACGGCGTACGTCATGGATCTGGCACCGCCGGGCGAAGCCTCTCGCGCCACGTTCGTGGCCACGGCCGCCAACATGGGCGGGCTGGGCTGCGGCCCGCTGCTCGCGGGAGTGCTCGCACAGTACGCCGACCGGCCGCTGTACCTCCCGTTCACCGTCCACCTCGCGCTGGTGGCCTGCTCGGCGGCCGTTCTGCTGTGGCTGCCGGAGACCGTGCGCGAGCGGCGACCGCTGAGTACCGTTCGGCCGCAGCGCCCCAGCCTGCCCGGCCAGGTCCGAACGGTGTTCGGGCCGGCGGCGATCGCCTCGTTCGTCGGGTTCGCCCTGTTCGGCGTGTTCACGTCGGTCAGCCCGTCGTTCCTCGCGCAGTCCCTGGACGTGCGCAACCACGCTGTGAGCGGGCTGGTCGTCGCACTGGCCTTCTTCGCCTCGACCGGCGGGCAGCTGGCCGTCGGCCGGGTCGGGGTGAGGAGGTCACTGCCACTCGGCTGCGCGGGTCTTTTCACCGGGCTGGCGCTGCTCGCGGGTGCGCTGCGGTGGGAGTCGCTGCCGCTGGTGGTGCTGAGCGCGATCGTCGGCGGAGCCGGGCAGGGCCTGGCCTTTCGCGGAGCGTTGTCCGCGGTGGCCGGGGCGTCTCCCGCCGGTCGACGTGCCGCGGTCATCTCGACGTTGTTCGTCGTGGCCTACGCGGGCATCTCGGTGCCGGTCATCGGCGTGGGGCTGCTGGCGGGTCCGATCGGTCTGGAGGGCGCGGGGCTGGTGTTCATCGCGTGCATGGCCGTCCTGGTGACCGTCGCCGGCGTGTACTTGCTCCGGCGGCCGGTGCCGGCGAGGACCTAGCACGAGCGGCTTTCCGGCCAAGGCGTTCGCCCCGGCCGCGGGGCTCCGCCAACGCCGGGAACCCCGGGAACGGGAACGGACCGGTACATGTACCGTCGCCCCTCGTGGAGTTCATACGCAGGAGCACTGACCGCTTGCGGCCGGGCACGGAGGACTCCTGACGCCCGCTGCCCCGGCCTCCGTCTCGCGCCGGCGTGAGACGCGGCACGACGAGCTACGCCCTGAAACGCGAGGCGCGGGCCGCGGACACCGTGTCCGGGGCCCGCGCATGGAACCGCCCGCGCCCCGCGCCGGAACCGCGGGCCCCGAACACGGCTCAGCCGGCCTCGCCCGTGATGGCGACGCCGGCTGAGGCGGGGTACGTCAGGCGTGTCGGTGGGAACGCCGATTGCCTGTGATGAGGCGGTACAGCACGAGCAGGATGAGGGAACCGACGATCGCCGCCACCCAGGTCGACAGCTCGAAGAAGCCGTCCACCGAGTCGACGTCGAAGAGGACCTTCCCCAGCCAGCCTCCCAGCAGGGCGCCCGCGATACCGATCAGCATGGTGACGATGATTCCGCCCGGGTCCTTGCCGGGCAGCAACAGCTTGGCGATGGCACCGGCCAGCAGGCCGATCAGAATCCAGGCGATGATGCCCACGACTCCTCCTCAGACAATCGGAAGTGCGTTCCTTCTCCGAATGCACCCATAAGGCAAAGATAAACATCCCGTAAGCCGAGGCCTGCCCAGCGACCCCCGCCGGGCCGCAGACCGGCGACCCAGACCCGGCGAAGGCCGGGCCCTCCGGAGCGGGCCCCGTTGGTTCGAGGTCGCTGCGGCCGGGGACGGCGGATGGCGCGCAGCAGAAACCCGGCGGGCGTCGCGCGCCCGCTCGCACGGGGTCCGGACCTGCTGGAGAGGAACCGTGTCACGGAAGGCGTCCCGGCGTGTACGCCCGGGCCAGTACGCGTACATACTCCCGTCGGCAGACGCCCCGCCCCTCCCCCGCCGGGCACGGTGTCCAGATGAAAGCCAGCCGCCCCGCACGCCGGGCCTTCCTCGTCGTCCACGTAGCCGCCTCCGCGAGCTGGCTCGGGCTGTCGCTCGGACTGCTCGCCCTCGGGATCACCGCGACCACCACCTCGGGCGCGGCTTCCGTGGCGGCCTCCGCCCGGTCCATGAAGCTGTTCGCCGACTGGCTCCTGCTCCCCGTCGCGCTTCTCACCCTGGTCAGCGGCCTGCTGCTGTCCCTGAGCACCCATTGGGGTCTGGCAAGGTACAGGTGGGTCCACACGAAGTTCTGGCTGACTCTGGCGACGACCACCGCCACGGTCTTCGCGCTGCGCCCCGGGGTGAACGCGGCCGTCGCCGCACTCTCCGAGGGCGGCCCGCTGCCCGACGCCGGCGACCTCCTGTTCGGCCCGATTGTCTCTTTGTCCACATACGTCTTCATGACCGTGATCTCGGTCCTCAAGCCCTGGGGACTGACGCGACGCGGCCGGAGACTGCGCGGGACAGCTCGCGGCCCCACCGGCGCCGACCGCGCTCGCCGGACGGTTTGAGGCCCCCGGTCCCGGCTCCACGGTCAAGGGCGGGCCGCGCGTGTCACCGCCCCGCAGGAGACAGCGGATGCCTTCCCCTACGTGTCCGGGCCCTTAAAGCCGGCGCCCACGGGTATGTGGCTGTCGTGCCGAGAGCACCTCAGTGACGAAGCAGCACATATTGACAGGGCGTGTTACCCATGGTCATCCCGCTTAGGAAGCAGGCGTCGGATGAGCCAGGGCCGAACTCGGACGTGGCACTGAACTGGGAGATTTCCTGGGACGGTGGCGCGATGACAAGTGCGCATGCGCGACACGCGGCAAGCGCATTCCTTGAGCGGTCCCGGCAGTCCGGCCGGATTTCACCCACCCCGCGCGACACCCAGAACGTACAGCTCGTGGTCAGCGAGCTGGTCACCAACGTGTTGCGCCACACAGCCGGCGGCGGCAGCCTGCACATCGGCCTCGCGCCGGAGGGCGACAGCGCCCGGATCAGTGTCCGCGACACCTCCGCCCGCTCTCCCGAGGTGCTGGAGCGGGATCCCGGACGCCTCGGCGGACACGGCCTGGAGATCGTCGAGGCCGTCAGCCGCAGCCTCACTGTGGAGACCCGCCCGGACGGCACGGGCAAGGTGATCATCGTCGAGTTGCCGCTCGCCCGTCCGGAGCCGTCCAACTGGTCCTCCAAGCAGACGCGGGTCACCGGCGCGGGACGGCAACAGCCGGCGCGCTCCTCCCTGAAGTCCGACCAAGAGGCCTGAGCAACGGGGCCGCGCCCCGGTCGGCGTCTGCATCGAAACCGCTCGCCGCTCCCGAAGACGCGGCCGGGCGGCGACGGTGTTGACGCAAGTGATCGCGGTGACTGCCGAGAACGCCCGCTCGTCATCGGCGGGATATGTTGCTCGGGCACCCGGCTTCCGGCGACGGGCCGGCCGGTTCCGGTTCCGGTTCCGGTTCCGGTTCCGGTTCAAGTGGATTTCTCGACTCCGGTCACCGACTCGCACCGGCGGGACACCGTCGGTTACGGCAGGCAACTCATCAGTGAGGTGCGGTCATGGCTCACACAGTCAGTCCTGAACGCCGGCCCTGCGCCGTTTCGGTGCTCGGCGGGCCGACCACCGTCATCGATATGGGCGGTCTCCGTCTGGTGTGTGATCCCACCTTCGACGAAGCCGGCGATCACGGTTACCTGACGAAGACCGCCGGGCCCGCGGCCACGGAGGACGACCTCGGTGATGTCGACGCCGTCCTCGTCAGCCATGACCTGCATCCCGACAACCTGGACGACCGCGGGCGGGCGTTCGCTCTGCGTTCTCCGCTCGTGCTCACCGGTCCCGCGTCCGCCGACCGTCTGGGCTCACCCGCGCGGGGGCTCGCGACCTGGGAACCTGCCCGCCTCCCCCGCCCCGACGGCGGAACGCTCGAAGTATGCGCTGTTCCCGCCCAGCACGGGCCCGACGACGGGGATCGCGACCAGGACGGGCACGTGAACTGCGAGGTGACCGGGTTCGTGCTGCGCGGGGAGGGCCTGCCGACCCTTTACGTCAGCAGTGACAACGCCTCGGTCGGCATCGTCGCCAAGATCGCCCGCCGCATGGCGCCGGTCGATGTCGCGGTCGTGTTCATGGGGGCGGCCCGCGTGCCCGGCAAGATGCGCGGACGCCCGCTGACCCTGTCCGCGGAGCGGGCGAGCGCCGCGGTGTCCGTACTCGGAGCACCCGTCGTGATCCCCGCTCACTGCGACGGCTGGGCGCACTTCAGCGAGGGGCGCGCCGACATCGAGCGCGCGTTCGACGACGCGGGCCTTGCCGGGTGCCTGCGTACTGCCCAGAACGGCACGTGGATCGACCTGCCTTTCTGACGCGTCCCGGCGGCGACCGCCGCGCTGGTGTCACCCGTTCAAGAGGTGACCGGCAGCATCCGGCCTGCCGCCACCGGTCACGCTGGTGAGGGTGAGCAGGAACATCTTCCGCAAGGGTCATGGAAGTCGATCGCCACCTACCCCTCTCGCAATATCGTCACCCCCTTGACGGGTGACGCACCGCGATGCGAGCCTGGCACCCACAGAGCCACAGGGCTCTGCCCGCCACCGATTGAGCGGAGGGTCACCGTGGAAAGTCAGGGCATCATGGACAGCGCCGCGGCCGCGCGACACGCACGGTTCGGCAAGCTGCCCGCGCGCATCCGATACGAGGACACCATCGAGGAGCGGGCGGCAACGCCCGGCGGCCCGGCACGGAACCCCTACAACCCCGAGGGATCGTGGACGTCCTTCTCATGCCTGGCCGCCGACCTGGGCCTGTGAGTCGGCGCCCGCGAAAAGCGAAGGGCGCGGCACCCGTACGCCGCGCCCTTACGCGCCGGACTCACGCGCAGAACCGGGCGCACGGGCCGACCCGCCGGGTCGCCGGTGCACGCCTTGGCCGGCACACCAGTCACCTGTCAAGATAGTGATGTGAACCCAGACCACGTCTTCGTGTGCGGAAACCCGGCTCTCGACTTCGCCGCGACCCTCCGGGCGCGACGTTCGACGCGTTTCGAGATGTTCGCGACGCCGGACCGGCTGGACGCCTGGTACGTGGAGTCGGGAATCGTGGACGCGGTCTCCCCCAGCCAGGAGACCGACGTCGACCAGGCGACGGCCGTACGGGAAGCCGTGTACCGGCTGGTCACGGCTCGGCGGCTCGGCGAGGAGTACGCCAAGGGCGCGCTGGCCGTCGTGAACAGCGCGGCCCGCAGGCCTCCGGCGGTGCCCCAGCTGACCCCGTCCGGACGCTGGACGGCGGCGACATCCGAAGAAGCGCTGTCGGCGGTGGCGCGCCTCGCCATCGAGCTCCTGAACGGGCCGGACGTCCCGCTGCTCAAGGAGTGCGGCAACCCCGAGTGCACCCGCGTCTACATCGACCGCTCGCGGGGAATGCGGCGGCAGTGGTGCGGCATGGAGTCCTGCGGCAACAAACTCAAGGCCGCCGCGTACCGCGCTCGCAAGAAGACCGCGGACTCCGCAGCGGCCCACTGACCCCGTCGGCGCACCGGTCGGCCCGGGAGGAGCCCTCGCGCTCCCTCTGAGCCGACGGGATCAGCTCAGGCGCGAGACCTGGTAGTGGGCGACGCGCCAGCCTCCGTCCGTGCGCTTCAGCAGCAGACTCAGGCTGACGGTGACCGTGGGCCAGTCGGTGAACGAGAAGTCCACACCGAGATACCCGAGGACGAGATCGTCGCCGAGGCGTCTGGTTTCGAGAATCCGGTAGTCCGCGGTGAGCCCCAACGGCTGGGAGTCGTAGTAGTCCGCGATGGCCTCGCGACCCACGCTGTAGGGGTGCAGCCCTTGGAAGATGGCGTCCTCGGCGAACAGGGACGCGACCCGCTGCGGCTCGTGCCCGTCCACGGCCGCCTTCCACTGGTCGGCGACGCCGCGCAGGATCGCTTCCGTCTCCGTCGTGCTGTGCATCAGGGTTCTCCCGTCCATTGGAACCGCCGGCTTCCGAACCGGCGGACCCAACCAGGATGCCACTCACTAGGCGACTGGTCGACTATTGAGCAAAAAGTCTGGACGAGAGCGTGGCAGCGGCGAGGTGCCGCGGCCGCGGGGGAGACCGGCCGCGGGTCACGGTCGAACAGCTCCCGTCCAGTCCGCCGGAGGAACCGCGGGCCTGTTCAGCCGACGAGGGCGACCGGGGCGTCCCAGGCGTTGCGGTCCACGGTGATCGTGTGACCGCCGCGGGTCTCCTTGCTGTTGACCATGTACTGGTGGCCGCGGCTGTGGCCGGTGAACAGCTTGGGGTCCCAGGGCCAGTCCGTCGTAGTGGTGTTCTTCTTGTCCCACAACGCGTACCGAGGTTGCCCGGCAGGTCCGTCCTGTCGGAAGCCGTGGCGATGGCCTTGGCGCTGGAACTGCTGAAGCCGTAGTACCCGGCGCGGTAGGTCTTGGCCCGCAGGGTCTTGGTGAAAGAGCGTACGTACGTCAACACGGCGTCGTTGCACGCCTTGTTGGTGATGTCGTAGGGCTCCATGTCGAGGTAGACGGCGCTGCCGGCCTTCATTCCGAGCGCCGATGCCTTGGCGACCGCGTCGTTGGCGTTGCTCACACCCAGGGAAGCCGCCGTGGAGGCAGTGAGCTTCTCCGGGTTGTTGCCCGTCTGGCACGGGGGCTGGGCGCCGACGTAGAGCGGGATGAGCTTGTAGCCGAGGGAGTTGACCGACTTCACCCAGGACGCCGTGAGGTTGGGCTGAGCGCACCCGCGGTTCTTGCCACCGATGTAGACGGCGGCGGCACCGTAGAAGCCCGTGTTCCATGCCCTCATCGCCGCGAGAGAAGGCGCCGTGCATGCGTCGAACGCCCGGCCCGTATACGTCTTCTGCGCCGGCCAGGTGGTGGTTGCCATCGAGGTCTGCGCCGCGATCCCGGCGCCGGCGGCGACGACCACGCCCGTTATCGACCACGCGAGATAGCGGCCTTTTTTGGACAACCGGTGACTGGACATTCCCCACCCCTTTTGATCGCGGCCGACGGAGCGCCACTGGTGCGGCTCCGGGCCCGACGCGCGTGCGGAGTTCACCGTGGTGATGACTGCAGTGCCAGGTGGCGCCCGCAGCGGCGCGGTATGACTCCGACGTCCGGAGCGCTCCGTAGCCTACCCAAGATCAGGGGGCGGATTGGCAACCTGGCATGTCCATCAGTGCTGAGACTCGCCGTACGGGCAGGTGCTGCTTCCGGTCGCTCTGCCCCGGCCGTCGAGTGATCCCGACGCCCCCTGCGGCATCCTGGATCGCATCGTCGACGCCCGAGTCGGTTCCGGCGGCGCTCGCGCACTCCGCCGACCACGACTTCAGGACGCCATCATGTCGCGTACCAGCGGCGCGACGCGTGTCCCGAACAGCTCGATGTTCGTCATCAGCGTCCGGTGCGGCATCCCGTGCATCCCGTACTTGAGGTCGAAGCGGGTCGCGCCCAGCGTGCGCAGGGTCGCCGTGATCTTCCGGGCGACGGTTTCCGGGGAACCCACGTACAGGGAGCCCTCGGGGCCGGCGTCCCGCAGGAACTGCTGGAAGGTCGGTACGCGGAAGCCCCGCTGCCTGGCCACCCTGCGGATCGTGCTCTCGTAGTGCGGCCAGAACTCCTCGACCGCCTGCTCGTCCGTCTCCCCCACATGCCCCGGGGAGTGCACGCCCACCGGGCGTTCGGGCCGGTCCGACTTCTCGAGTGCCTCGCGGAAGAGTTCGGTGAAGGGGGCGAACCGCGCCGTCGGTCCGCCGATGATCGCGAGCATCAGCGAGAACCCGTGGCGCGCCGTACGGACGACCGACGGGCGAACAGGCCGACCTTCCGAACCGCGGCCCAGGATGACTTCCGCCCGGCCGTGGGAGACGGCGTCGAGTGTGGCGTAGCGCTGGTAGACGCGGACGGGATCGTCGGAGCTGATGACCGTGACGCCCGACGAGTTCCGGTGACTCGCGGACTCCGGCAAGTCGCTAGTTCCGCCGAGTCGGGGACGGCAAGAACCGTCGCAGGAGGTCGGAGGTCGGAGGTCAGGTCCTGGGAGTGCTCACCGGGAGCGGAGCACGTCCGTCCGGCCCGTCCCGAGGTCCTCAGGCAGCCACGGCGCTGCCCTCTCCCGCCGTCGCTCGGCGGGGGGCTCGCCGCCGCCGTGCATGCTGCGCCAGGATCTCGTCGGCGGCGCAGATCGCGTCGGCGACCGAGCGGGTGCCGGTCAGCATGCAGAGGGTACGCGTCACGTCGTCCAGCTCCCGCTGCCACTCACGCGTGCTCCTCTCCGCGAGAGCGATGCGTGCGCTCGCGTACCGGGCGAGAAGCTTTCTCACATGGCGCGGGTCCGGCGTCGACACGGTGACACCCCTTCGGTGATCTGTCCGGGAAACTGTTGTCCGTGTGCCCCGGACAAACGAGTCCATGCCCGCGCCCGGGCACGGACTTCGGCGGCAGGCCGGGCCCGACCTCGCTCGTGCGAGCCGCGTCCGCGTGCCGACCGGGACATACGTGGTGCCGGCACGATGCCCCCACCCGGCGCCACCGGCACCACTGGCCCACCACCGGCACGGGCGTCGGCGTCGGCGTCGGCGTCGGCGTCGGCGTCGGCCGGATCCGAGCGGTGCCTAGGCTTCCGGCATGAACGACATCACGCCCGAGATACGGATCAGACCCGGCACCCGGGCCGACGCACCCGCCGTGCTGGACATGCTCGACTCCGCGGTGGCCTGGATGAACGCCCGTGGCAACACCGAGCAGTGGGGCACGACACCGTACTCGAAGACGCCCGGCGGGGTGGCGCGCGTCGAGCGGTACACGACCGAGAACGCCCCCTACATCGCGGAGTCGGACGGGACACCTGTCGGCGCCATGGTGCTGGACTCCGGGCCCAGCCCGCGGATGCCGATCGCCCGGGCCCAGGAGCCCGAGCGGTACGTCCGGCTGCTGGTCTCCGACCGGCGGCACGCCGGTCTCGGCATCGGGGCGGCGCTGCTGGCCCATGCCGCCGACGAGACCCGGCGGGCCGGCGTGAGACTGCTGCGGGTCGACTGCTGGGCGGGCGGCGGGGGCGAGCTGGTCGCGTTCTACCAGCGCAACGGCTTCACCCCCACCGACCGTTTCCTGTCCAGCGGCTGGCCGGGGCAGGTGCTGCCCCGGCGCCTGGACTGACGGCTACGTGTCCGGTGGCCGGGCACCGTTCACGACGCCCACGCTCTCTGGACGCCCAACAGGGCTGCGGTTAGGAGCACTTGGGACGCGGGTTCCGCCTACGCAGTGCCAGCCGCCGGCGGAGACGGGCGGCAGGGAACATGCGGGCAGCCCGAGTGGGCCCCTACTTCGTGGAGACCCAGCTCCTCCTCAGGGACCTGGTCTGTGCGTCCCGAGGAGGTTGCCTCCCCTGGATGCGGGTGCGGGTGCGGGTGCGGGTGCGGTCCCGGCCGACCAGCCCCAGCAGGAAGCCCACCGGGATGGTGACAAGGCCCGGGGTCTGGAGCGGGTACCAGTGGAAGTCGCGGTCGGGGAAGAGCGCGATCGGCGTGCCCGAGACGGCCGGGGATCCCGCAAGCAACAGCACGATCAGCGGCAGCGTCCCGTAGACGGTCCAGCGCGCCCCGGTGGCCGTGTGGCCGGGCAGGAAGAGCGCGTACAGCAGGACCGGAGCGAGTACCGAGGCCGCGACGGTGAACGACATGGAGATCAGGGTCAGTCTGCCGCGGTCCTGGAGAAGCACCGAGAGGATCACGGCGGCGGCGCCGACCACGACGATGCCCACCCTTGCCCTGCGGATCTCTCCCCCGGGTGAGCGGCCCGGGGTCCCGTCGGCCGGGCGGGCGCCGAAGTCGCGGGCGAGACTGGACGCGGCGGCCAGGGTGATGCCCGCGACGGCCGCGAGAGTGGTGACGAAGACGGCACAGGCGACGATCGCGAACAGCATGCTGTGCCGCGCGCCCCCGGGGACCGGGTCGAGTGCGCCCGTCACCATCAGCAGGGCGGTGGCTCCCCCGGGGTCGGCGGCCCGTATCAGGTCCCGGCCGATCAGGGCACAGGCCCCGAGCCCGGCCACCACGACTCCGGCGCACACCACCGCGACGGGGCCCACGGCCCACCCGACGGCACGGCGCGCGGTCCGGGCGTCGCGCAGCGGGTGCAGCCGCATGGTGAGGTGCGGCAGGCAGGCGGCGCCGATCAGGAGGGTGGACTCGAAGCTGATCAGGTCCAGTCGCCCGGCGAAGGAGTGACCGAAGTGCAGTCCGGGGGCCGCGTAGTCGGAACCCGCCTCGGAGCGGTCCTGCGCGGCGCCGAAGAGGGCGAGGGGCGACCATCGGTACCGGGCGAGAACGAGCCCGGCGAGAAGCAGTACGGCGGTCAGGGTCACTCCGACCTTGAGAATCTGTACGTAGCCGATGCCACGCATCCCGCCGAACGCGGCGTAACAGACCATCAGGGTCCCGCCGGCGACGGTGCAGCCGGTCAGCGCGCCCTCCGGAAGACCGAACATGGCCGCCATGATGTGGCCGGCGGTGGACAGTTGCACCAGGAGCAGGGGGGCTAGCACGACGAGGGTGGCGATGCCGAGAGCGCGCCGTACGGAGACGTCGCCGAGCCGTTCGGCGAGGAAGTCGCCCAGGGTGAACACGCCCCGGCGGCGCAGGGGTTCACCCAGGATCCGCATGACGAGGTAGAGCGAGACGACGGTGGCGCAGGCGAAGAGGATGCCGTCGGTCCCGTCGAGGGCGACGGCTCCCGTGGTGCTGAGCAGGGTGGCCGCGGAGATGTAGTCGCCCGCGACGGCGAGCCCGCTGCCGACCGGACCGAAGGCGGCGCTGCCGCCCGCGTAGAAGTGCTCGGGGTCGTCCAAGTCGGCGGCGGCGAGACCGCACAGCAGCAGGGACACCGCGACGAACGCGAGGAAGACCATGGCGGCGAGCGACTGTCCGTCGCCGGTACTCACGGGCGGCGCTCCGGTGCCGCTGATGCGTTCAGGTGCGTTGGCGCGCCCGGGCCCGACGTCGCAGGGGAAGCAGGAGACATGCCGGACATGGCACCAGCGGCCCGGTGCCCCGTACAGGGGGCGGGGCGGGTGAGAGGCGAGTGCACAGCGAGGCCGGGGCGGCCTTGTGCTGAAGCACAGGGCCGCGCGGACCGGTGGGCGGGACGGTGGTCCGCGGGGCTTCGTGGCTTTCACGGGCGGCGTCGAGCCGGTGGGGGCGTGGCCGGCGAACTGCCCGTCCGGTCCGGTGGGGCAGGATGGAGCCATGAGCGTAGTCAAGATCAACGTACTGACCGTCCCTGCCGAGCAGCGGGAAACGCTGGAGAAGCGCTTCGCCTCCCGTGCCCATGCCGTGGAGAACTCCGACGGGTTCGAGTGGTTCGAACTCCTCCGCCCGGTCGAAGGCACCGACAGCTACCTCGTCTACACGCGGTGGCGTGACGAAGAGTCCTTCCAGGCGTGGATGGAGGGCCCGATGAAGGCCGCCCACCAGGGCGGCGGCGCCACGGAAGGAGGGGAGCGTCCCAAGCCGGCGGCGAGCGGGTCCACGTTGTGGTCGTTCGAGGTCGTGCAGCAGGCGGCTCCGAAGGACGCGTAGTTCGTCCCGCGTGGTTCGTATCGCGTCCGGCCGCGCAAGCGGCCGGACGGCGGTCACGCGTTGGCGGCGGTCACGCGTCGGGGGCACTCGTCCGGGGCGGCCTGTTCTTGCGGCCGAGCCGCGCGACTTGCGGCCCGCCCGTGCGACTGACGGCCGAGCCCGCGCAGCCGGCGGCCCGGCACACGGCACTCCGATACCTGGTGCCCGGCACCCCGGCGGTCGGGGAGACGCACGTCACATTCGCTCCTGTCACATGTCGTCGAGCGGCTCCGTCAGTGAGGTGTAACCCGACGACGGCACAGGAGTTCACCATGGACGCTCGCTTGAACCTCTACGGCAACCCGGTCGCGACCAAGTTCCTGAGGTACATCAACTCGGCCGGCAAGGTGCTTTCCGACTCGACGCTCCCCGCCGAGACCCAGGAACTGGTGAAGATCCGCGCCAGCCAGATCAACGGCTGCGGCTTCTGCACCGACATGCACACCAAGGACGCCGCGCACGCCGGGGAGACCTCGACGCGTCTCCATCTGATCGCCGCCTGGCGGGAGGCCAAGGTCTTCACCGAGGCCGAGCGGGCCGCCCTGGAACTGACCGAGCAGGGCACCCGTACCGCCGACGCGGCCGGCGGCGTCACCGACGAGGCCTGGGCGGACGCCGCCAAGCACTACGACGAGGACCAGCTCGCCGCCCTGGTGTCCCTCATCGCCCTCATCAACGCCTACAACCGCGTCAACGTCATCGTCCAGCAGCCCGCCGGCGACTACCAGCCCGGCCAGTTCGGATAGAAGCGCGTATCCGGTCTGCACAACCGGGCGACGCCATTCCACATGCCGGCCACGCGCCACGCACCACGCGAACCCCTGGATCCGTGGATCCGCGGGGCGGTGCGCGGCGCGCGTGGCCGGAGCACTACGCGTGCCGTCTCACCAGGTGTGCGCGACGTCCACCACGAGCCGGTCGTCCAGTTGCAGCACGCGGAACGGCAGCCGCGCCCGCACGCCCAGACCGAGCTGGGTGTCACCCTCGAAGCTGCCGGCGAAACGCGTGTCCCTGAACGTCTTGTAGCCGGTGAGGTTGACGCCGGGAAGCGGCTGCGCCGCCTGCCCCGGGTAGGTCGGCGAACCCGTCTCCGGGTCGTAGCTCGGCGCCCCCGCGCGCACCTCGATCACGGCACCGCCGCCGACCGGGATGTACTGGCCCGAGCCGTCCTGATACAGCCGGTCCACGTACTGGACGTGGTAGCCGAGGCCGCTGGTGCCCCCGCCGGGGATGTCCAGCACCATCCGGTCGAAACACTCGTGCCGGCCCGTTCTGACGTCCGTCAGCGATGCCGAGGTGGTCGCGGCCCCGCTCTTCGGGCCGCTGCCCCAGGCCGTCGCGCAGGCCGTTGCTCGTGTCGTAGCCGCACCCGCGGCTGCGGCCGGAACGGCCGTCACGCCCAGTCCCCCGGCCGCGAGTACGAGCGCCGCCATTGCCATACCGCTCCTGCGCATGACATCCCCCTGTCGGTTCAGTGCCGCCCCGCCCCGTGCGGGCAGCTACGAAAATGAGACAGTCCGGCGGCGTAAAAGGTTGTGTTCCGTGCCGAAGTTCGCCGGGTCATGTCGTGGAGTCCCGGTGGGGAGGCCAGCCCAGCCGAACGCATGCCTGAACCCGGGGCCGGGGTCGCCCACATGTACGTATGGCGACATCCCGGTCGTCCCACCTGTTCACAGCAGCGTCATGGCTCGCTTGCCCAGTCGCCGCAACGGACCTCCCCCGAACAGCACACCGTTGCCTGTGCTTTCACGCGAGATGTCGCCACTGTCGGTTTCATCCCGCCGCTATGCGACGGCCGGTACGGGGTATAGGGCCGCCAACAGCACTACCCACCCCCCGTTAGGAACCGAGAATGACTGACGACGCCTACCTCGTCCTGTTGGACGGCGCGGCCGCGACGCTCGGGGTCCCCCCGGCAGCAGTAGGAGACCTGGCGTGTCTGGAGACCCCCGCCGTCCAGGCGTGGCTCAACGCGCAGGGCATCACGGCGGCGTCGCCGCAGCTGCGTCTGCTGCCGCCGGAGGAGACCTCGGCCGTCCCGGAGGACGCCGAACGCCTGCCCGTCCCCCTCAGCGACGAGGAGCTGAGCCTCGTACGCAACCAGTCCGCACCTCAGGACATCGCCCGGCTGGAGCAGGAGCTGCTGGCCTACCGTTCCTGCACCGACGGTCGCGACGCGCTGCTGACGCGTGCACTTGCCGCCGGTGTGCCGGCGCACCGCGTCGCGGAACTCACCGGTGAAGAGCTGACGGCCGTGAAAGCCGCCTGCCGCTGAACAGTCTCCTTGCCGTAGCCCCGGCCGACCGGAGCGTGCCGGACGGATGTTCCGGCACGCTCCGGCGCCAGTGGAATCCGGTCACGTGGACCGCAAACCCTGTCGAGCTGCCGCCCTCGCCGACCACGCCTGCACCGCACCGGATCACCGCCGCGCGCACGGAGCGGGCCGTCGTCCAGGGTGAGTGCTGCCATGCGGAGGTTGCCGGGTCACTGGCACGGCGGACGGTAGGGGATGCCCGCCAGGTACCTCCGCCACGCGGCTCGTGTGATGTCCGGTCGGCCCTGGGCGCAGGCGTGGGCGATGACGCGGGGGAAGTCGAGTGGCAGCACCCGCACCATGCCGTCGTACACACCGGAGAACAGCGTGCCACCGTCGGGTGAGAAGCGGAGGGAGGAGACCGCGGTGCGGTACCCGGTGAGCTCAATTCCGCGTCGGGGGTGAGCCAGGTCGGTGACGTCCCACGAGCGGACCGTACGGTCGTCGCTCCCGGTCGTCACGGTGTGCCCGTCGGGGCTGAACGCGAGGGCGCCCACGACGTCGCTGTGGCCGGTGAGCGCCGCGACCTCGCGGGGCCGCCGGTCGCGCACGGACCACAGCCGGACGGCTGCCTCCCCGCCGCCGGACGTGGCGAGGACGTCCTCCCGCGGGCTGAAGGCGACGGCGAAGACGCCGAGGTGGTGCGCCCGCCAGCGGGCCAGCCGGACGGGCGCGCGAGGAACTTCCACGTCCCAGAGCTGTACTCTCTCGTCCTCGCCGGCCGTGGCCAGGGTGTGCCCGTCCCGGCTGAAGGCGACGCAGCGCACCGTGTCGGTGTGGCCCTTCAGCACGCTCAGCCGTTTCGGGCGCCGCGGGTTCCCGGTGTCCCACAGCCGGGTGGTGCGGTCGTTGCCGGCGCTCGCCAGGATCCGGCCGTCGGGGCTGAACGCGAGCGCGCGGATGCTGCCGGTGTGGGCGCCGGTGGCCGACAGCAGTTGCGGGCGCCCCGGGTCGCCGACGTCCCACAGCCGGATCCTCCGGTCGGTGCCGGCGACGGCCAGGAGGTGACCGCGAGGGCTCATCTCCACGGCGTGGACGGTGGTTTCGTGTTCCGGCAGGGTGGCGAGTAGCCGGACTTTCGACGGCCGGCCCACGTCCCACAGCCGTACGGCGCCGTCGCCTCCCCCCGTGGCCATCGTCCCGCCGTGCGCCGCGAGGGACAGCGAGAGCAGTTCGCCCCGGTGTCCGGACCACGAGGGCATGAGCGTACTGAGCAGACTGTCCCGGGTGGCACGGGTGGGTGCCAGCCGGTGCGCGACGAGAGCGAGTTGCACGGCGAGGGCCGGGTGCTGTCCCGCGAGCTCGGGGGCCCTGGCCGCCGCGTTCTGTGCGACGGCGCGGTTGCGCTGCCTGGTCATCTGCTCGTTGGCGCGCATGGCGTACGCGGTCATCGCCATGGTGAGCACGAGCAGCGCGGCGAGTGCGGTGACCAGCATCCGCATCCGGCGGGCGCGGCGGTGTGCGGTCTCGGTCTCGGCCGTCTCCGCCGCGGTTCCGGCCTCCAGGAAGGCCTGCTCCCGCCGGGTGAGCTCGATGCCGCCCGAGTCCGCCAGCTGTCGCCCCAGTGCGAGACGTGCGCCCCGGTACAGGACTCCGGGGTCCCGGCCGAGGGACTCCCACACCGCCGCGGCCTCCGTGAGCCGCCGGTGCTCACGCAGTGTCTGTCTGGTGCCGGTCAGCCAGCCGCGCAGCCTGGGCCAGCCGCGGATCAGCGCCTCGTGGGTGATTTCCAGCCGCTGCCCGTCGAGGGTGATCAGACGGGACTCGGCGGCGCGCTCGAGAACGACCCGGGTGTCGTCGTCCGGGTCGAGTTCGCTGCGCTCGACCCGGCGCTTGGTGTCCTCCGTGCCCTCGCCCGGTGCGGTGAGTCGCAGGAAGACCTGGCGGGCGACGACCCGCCGACGCGCGTCGAGCCCGCCGTAGAAGGCCTCCGCCGTCTGCGCGAGCGAGCCCTCCACCCCGCCGGAAGCGCGGAAGCCGTCGAGGGTGAGCTGGTTGCCGCGACGGCGGCGCCAGGTCTCCAGGAGCACGTGCGAGAGCAGCGGCAGTACCGCCCCGTGGCCCTGGGCGTGCGTGACGAGGTGGGTGAGCAGCCGTCCCTCCACCCGGCACCCCGCCCGGGCGGCGGGTTCGACTATGGCGCGGTGCAGTTCGTCGGCGCTCATCGGACCGACGGTGACCTGGGCGTCGCGCATCGCGTCCACCAGTTCGGCCTGTTCGGCGCAGTGGGAGTAGAAGTCGGCGCGTATGCCGAGGACCACCCGGCAGCGGCTGTTCGCGGTCCGGGCGCAGTGGACCAGCGCGGTGATGAAGCGTGTCCGCTCCTCCTGCCCCTGGCAGACGGTGAACAGCTCTTCGAACTGGTCGACGACGAGGACGGCCTCGGCGTCCGGCCCTTGTTCCGCGGCGATACTGCGCAGCGTCCGGTGCAGGTTACGCGGCTCGGCGGTGAAGTCCTGGTGGAGCCGGCCCGGCGTCGTCCGTGCCGGCGCGGCGAGCAGGATCGCGGCCTCCTCCACCGGGTGCGGTCCCGGTGTGAGAAGGAAGACCTGGCGGTCGCGGGCGCGCAGTCGGGGCAGCAGCCCGGCGCGCAGGACCGAGGACTTCCCCGCGCCCGACGCCCCGAAAACGGCGACGAACCGCTGCTTCGCCACCCGGGCCACGAGGTCGTCCACGAGGCGTTCCCGGCCGAAGAACCAGGGGGAGTCGTCGGCCTGGAAAGCGGCCAGCCCGGCGTACGGCGCGCGCCGCGGGCTCTCGGCGTCGTCGCGCTCCGGGTCCGGGGCGTCCCGCAGCGCGGCCTCCGCCGCGAGTTCCGTGGCGACATCGTGCCAGCGCGGCTCCCACCGGTCCGGGTCACCGCCGCAGGCGCGGACGTACGCCAGTGTCACGTCCAGGGAGGGGAGTTTGTGCCCGGCTGCGGCGCCCGAGAGCGTGGCGACGGAGAAGTGGGCGATCCCCGACAGGGTGCGGTAGGAGGGGCTGCCGACGTCGTGGCGCAGCCGGCGCAGGTCCGCGGCGAACCTGCGCAGCGCCGCGTTCCCCTGCGGGAGCGGCTGCTCCCTGCGCGGCATGGTGCGACCCCCTCACGCTCCACGTGCTCATGACCGTGTCCGCCACTTGGTGAGTGCCGACCCGATGATGATCCCGTGCGCTCGGCGGTGCCGGGCCCGGCCGGCGTCGAAAGGCTCGATCGCGCCGTGGGTCCGGGTCCCGTCGTACGCCGTACCAAGTTCCTTGAAGTGCTTGAGGGAGGAAATCCCTTCTGCGGCTCGGCCGAAAAGTCTCATCGGTGCGTCACGGCGCAGGGCGTGGGCGGTTTCAGGGCGCGAGGACACCCAGCAGCTGTTCGCCGCGCCGGGTCAGCAGGAGCCGTACCTGCTGGCCTTGGCGCTTGCGGCGGACGAGCCCGGCCGTCTCCAGCAGCTTGCAGTGATGCGTCGTGGCGCCGGGCGCACAGCTCAGCAGGGAGCTGATCTCGCCCATGCTCAGCCCCCGGTGCGCGACCCGCATCACCCGGGCGCGCATCCCGCCGAGAACCGCCTCCAGCGGATCGAGGGCGCGGCGACTCGTGGTGGCCGCACCGGATACCGAGTCCCGCAGTCCCGGCACGGGGTAGCCGATCCAGCTCGGGCCCCGTCGGCCGAGGGAGTGCACGGAAGCCGTGGTGCCGGACACCAGGGGCACGAGCAGGAGCCTGCGGTCGACGAGCTCCAGCGGGCCCCGGTCCGTGGGGCCGCCCGGCAGGGCCAAACCCTCGCCGGTACGGCGGACGCGCGGCCCCAGACGCGCGAGCGCCGAGTCCAGCGTTCCGGTGACTGTGGCGACGCCGATGCGTTCGGCCTCGAGTTCGATCAGGTGCCGCGACCGTCGCCACATCGGCGCGAAAGCCGCCCAGATGCCCGCCGTGGCCGCGACCAAGGCGTGGACGAACGGCGCCGGCCCGTCGAGTACACGTTGCCAGGCGTGCGGAACTCCGTCCGGGAAGCGCTCGGTGACCTCACCGGCGAGCTGCTCGGGTGTGACCGCGGCGATCCGGTCGAGCTGCGCGGCCACGGGGTTCGGGTCGAGCGGGAGGGGCGACACGCAGTCGGGCAGCCACAGCCCGCGGGGCTCGCACGCGGGGCCCAGCGTCCGCGCCGCACCGCTCGGACACGCGGCACGGGCCGCCGACCGCCATCCCGGCGGTACACCCTGGACCGCCGCACCGAGCGCGTCGGCCAGCAGCGAGAGCACCGTGGGCAGGGGCTGCCTGCCCACGGAGACCTTCAGATCGTCGGCCGAACCCAGCCGCAGGACCGTTTCGCGCATTGCCCCGTCCCCCATTCCCCGACATACCCCGGCCGCTCGCCACCGGTGCGGACGGGCCCTCGGTCTTCCAGCCCTACCAGGGGGACGTTGTTCACGATCCGACGCGGAACGCCGAACAACGCGACGCGAACAACGACCGCACCGCAATTCGTAAGAAAGTAGTGTTTTGAATGGTTTCTCCGGATCACCCTGAGGGGACAAGGCCATGAGGGGCCGCCGAAAAGGCCGAGTGCGTCAAGAACGTCATGAAGCGGAGAACGAACGATCCGCGTCGGGCTCCGCACGAGCGGTGGAGCTGAATCCTCAGTGGACGGACTGCCATGGCACAGCTCTTCTTCTCTCCGCATGCGACCGCCGGGGAGGCGGCGCTGCCGGAGGTGGCCGTCGCCCCCGCCGATCCCTCTCTGCTGAAAGACACCATCGGGCCCGAGCGTGCGGCCGGTCTCGACGCGGCGGTCGGCGGCCTTCGCTCGGTGCTCGGTGCGCGCCGGGTGATCGACGTGAACTCCACGACGGCCGGCGGCGGAGTGGCCGAGATGCTCTACCGGATCGTGCGGTACACGCGCGGCGCCGGGGTCGACGCGCGGTGGTTCACGATCGAGGCCGATCCGACGTTCTTCGCGCTCACCAAGCGGCTCCACCATCTCCTGCACGGCCAGGACGCCGCGGGTCCACCCCTGGACACCCACACCACCGCCTACTACGCGGCCGTCGGTGAACGCAACGCGCGGGCGCTCCTGCGGTCGGTGCGGCCCGGAGACCTCGTCACCCTGCACGATCCCCAGACGGCCGGCCTGGCTCCGGCGCTGCGGCGAGCAGGCGTACGGGTGGTGTGGCGCTCGCACATAGGAAGCGACGCGCACAACGAGTTCACCGACCGGGCGTGGGCGTTCCTGCGGCCCTTTCTGGATCCGGCGGACGCGTTCGTGTTCTCGCGCGCCCAGTACGTGCCCGGCTGGCTCGCGGAACGGCAGGTCGCCGTGATCCAGCCGTCGATCGATCCCCTGTCGGCGAAGAACCGGCCGCTGGACGACCATGCCGCCGCCGCGATCGTGCGCCGGATGGGTCTGCGTGCCGGCGGCCGCGCCCGCGAGCGGGCCTCCTACCGGCGCGGGGACGGAACCGTGGGGCAGGTCCGTCGCAGGCCGATCTGCCTGTACAGCGTCTCCCCTCCCCCGGCCGAGGCTCCGCTGGTCGTGCAGATCTCCCGCTGGGACCCGCTCAAGGACATGGCCGGGGTGATGAGCTCCTTCGCCGCGGGCGCCGCCTCGCTCGACGGGGCACACCTCGCGCTGGTGGGACCCGATGTCACCGGTGTCGGCGACGACCCCGAGGGCGGCGCGGTGTTCGCACAGTGTGTCGACCTGTGGGGCCGGCTGCCGCTTCGCAGCCGCTCCCGGATCCATCTGGTCTGCCTGCCGATGGCCGACGCCGAGGAGAACGCGGTGACCGTCAGTGCCCTTCAGCAGCAGGCCACCGTCGTCGCGCAGAAGAGCCTTGCCGAGGGGTTCGGGCTGACCGTGACCGAGGCCATGTGGAAGAGCCGTCCGGTCGTCGCGAGCGCCGTCGGCGGCATCCGCGACCAGATCCAGCACGGCGTCCACGGCATCCTCCTCGACGACCCGCACGACCGCGTGGCCTTCGCGGCGCACGCCGGCGGGCTGCTCCAGGATCCCGGCCGGGCCGCCGCACTCGGTGCCGGAGCCCGGCGCCGCGCACTCGAACACTTCCTGGACGACCGCCAGCTGTGCCAGCAGTCCGCCCTCTACCAGAGCCTCGCCGTGGCCTGAGCCGGACGCCGGCCGTCACCCGCCCGCGGGGACGGCAGCTGTCGGAGCGGGCGGGGCGGGGTCCCGTGACCCGCCCCGGGGCAGGTCTGGGGCAGGTCCGGGTCGGGTCCGGGGCAGGTCCGGGTCGGGTCCGGGGCTGGGTGCGGGGCGGGTCATACCCCGGTCCGGCCACCCGCTATGTTCGCTCTGAACATCGGACAAGCGGAGCGGGCATGCGGACGACGGATGAACCGGCCGGAGAGCTGCGGGCGGCCCTCACGGAGCCCATGACGGCCGAGACCACCTCGTCGGGAAACTGGCCGCGCTTCTGGCCGCTCGAACTGCTGTGCGCGATCGTCCTGCCTCCCGCCGCGGCCTTCGTCGCCATGCGGTGGGACACACCGGCCGTGCAGGCCTGGCGGACCGTCTGCCTCGCGATCACCATGCAGGCGCTGCCGTTCCTCCTCCTCGGCACGGCCCTGTCCGGTGCCATCAACGCGTTCGTACCCGCCCGCGTGTTCAGCCGCCTGCTGCCCCGCAGGCCCGCGCTCGCCGTCCCCGTCGCCGGAGTCGCGGGAGTCGTGCTGCCCGGCTGCGAGTGCGCGTCGGTGCCGGTCGCGAACAGCCTCATCGGGCGCGGTGTCACCCCGGCCGCCGCCTTCGCGTTCCTCCTGTCGGCACCCGCCGTCAACCCGGTGGTGCTGACCGCGACCGCCGTCGCCTTCCCCGGCCGTCCGGGCATGGTCCTGGCGCGGCTGCTCGCCTCGCTGGTCACCGCAGCGGTCATGGGATGGCTGTGGCTCTGGCTGGGTCGCGAGGAGTGGCTGAAGCCCATGGCCCGTCACACCGGGCACGAGCCGGGGCGCAGCCGCCTGCGGGAGTTCCGGCGCGGTTTCCAGCACGACTTCCTGCACGCCGGCGGGTTCCTGGTGCTGGGGGCCATGGCCGCGGCCACGTTCAACGTGGCGGTTCCGCGCTCGGTACTCGACACGTTCTCGGGCTCGCCGTGGCTGTCGGTGCTGTTCCTGGCCGCGCTCGCCGTCGTGCTCGCGGTGTGCTCGGAGGCCGACGCCTTCCTCGCGGCCTCGCTCACCGGCTTCTCCCCGCTCGCCCGGCTGACGTTCATGGTGGTCGGGCCGATGGTCGACCTGAAGCTGATCGCTCTTCAGGCGGGCACTTTCGGACGGGCCTTCGCGTTCCGCTTCTCCGCCGCGACCACGGTCGTCGCGATCCTGTGCAGCACGCTGACCGGAGGACTACTGCTGTGAGACGGCCGCTTCAGGTACTCCTGCTCGTCCTCAGCGGCCTCGGCCTGCTGCACGCCTCGCTCTTCACCGACCTGTGCCTCAGATACGTGAAGCCCGGCATGCGTCCGATGCTGATCGCCTCGGGGGCCCTGCTGATCCTGCTCGGGCTGGCGGAGGCGTGGTCGGTCCGCCGTCCGGACGGGGAGGGCGGGCATGACGGGCGGCACGGCGAGGACAGCAACGACGACAGTGGCGACGGCCACGGTCATGACCACTCCTCCGTGCCCCGCGTCTCCTGGCTGCTGTTCTTCCCGGCGCTGAGTCTGCTCTTCCTCGCGCCGCCCGCCCTCGGCGCCTACACCGCTTCCCGCCAGCCGCCGCGGGCGGTCACGGAGGAGAGGGACTTCGACCGGCTGCCCGCGACCTCGCCGGTACCCATGACCCTGACGGATTTCACCAGCCGCGTACGGCAGGACCGTGAGCGGGCCGTCGCGGGCCGCACCGTCCGGATGACCGGCTTCGTCACCCCCGGCCGACGGAACGACAGCTGGTACCTGACCCGGATCATCATCTCGTGCTGCGCGGCGGACGCCCAGTCCGTGCGGGTACGGATCCACGGCGCCGCCGCGCTGCCCGCGAACACCTGGGTGTCCGTCACCGGTACCTGGCACCGGGGCGGCACCCTGGGCACGGAATCCGCCGCGATCGCGCTGGACGCCCGCACCGTCGACAAGGTCGCCAAACCGGTGAACGCCTACACGGACGCCCTTCCGCTCCCCCTCTCCCGCTGACACACCACGGCCGAACGACGTTCAGACGGGCAGCAGTCGGGCGATCAGGTCACCGAGCTGCCGGGCGTTGCGGCACTCGTACATGTTCACCAGCTCGGCGTAGGAGAGCGCCGCGGAGTCGCCGGTGCCCCACTGGGACCGCTGCTCCGGGTTCAGCCAGTGGAAACGGCGGGCCTGTCCGGCGAGCCGGCGCACGGCCGGCAGATTCGGGTCGCTCATGTTCGTCCGGGCGTCACCGAGGACGAAGACGGTCGTACGCGGCCCCACGGCAGCGTCGTACCGCTCACCGAACTCACCAAACGCGGCGCCGTAGTCACTGCTGCCGTGCCAGCCGGTCAGTGTCGCCTCCGACCGGATCCGGCCGCTCAGCCCCTCGGGGTCGGCGGCGCCGCGCACGAGCAGACCCGTCACCTCGTCGATCCGGTTGACGAAGGCGAACACCCGCACCTTGCTGAACTGGTCGTGCAGCGCCTGTGTCAGCAGCATCGTGAAGTCGGAGAAGCCCGCCACCGAGCCCGACACGTCGCACAGCAGGACCAGTTCGGGGCGGGCGGGACGGCGACGGCGAAGCACCGGCCGCATGGGCACCCCGCCGGTCGACAGCGACCCGCGCAGCGTCCTCCGCAGGTCAACGGTCCCCCGGGAGGCGCGACGGCGCCGTGCGGCGAGACGGGTGGCGAGTTTACGCGCCAGTGGCTGAACCACCCTGCGCAGTTCGGCGAGTTGATCCCGTCCGGCGAACAGGAAGTCGACCCGGTCCGCGGTGGTGACCACCGCCCGCCGCGCGATCCGGTCCCGGCCGCGCCGTTCGGCCACCCGCCGCCGCGCCTCTGTGACGACCTGCGCGCGGAAGGCCTGGATCCGCCGTCGGACCTCGTCCTCCAGCAGCCGGTCGGCGAACCCCGCTCCCCCGGCCTGGGCCCTGACGGTGTCGCGCACGCGCGCCATCAGCGTCTGCGGACGCAGCCGGTCCAGTGTCTGGTACGAGGACCAGCCGTCCGAGCCCGGCGAGGAACCGTAACCGCCGAAGCCGTCCACGGCCTCGACGGCCAGCCCCGCCAGCACCGCCCGGTCGTCCGCGGCGAGCGCGGCCACGAGCCGGTCCCGCAACTCCTCCCGGTCGGCGGGCGTTTCGACGTCCGCCACCCCGACCCGACGAGGGAAGTACACGTCGAAGACCGGGTCGAACACCGCCCGCTGCCCCGTGCTGTGGAGCAGCGTGGCAGCCAGTCCCTCGCGCAGCCGTTCCCGGTCGGCGAGACCGAGCGCCTCCAACGCCTGTGCGGCGTCCACGGTTTCGCCGGTGCCGATGCCGACGCCGTGCGAGCGCAGCGCGGCGACGAGACCCGTCAGCCGCTCCGCCACCCCGGCCGGGGCGTTCACACGGCGTCCAGGTCGAGCTTCGCCGTCGCCTTGAGCACGTCGTCCTGGTGCTTGAGTAGGACGCCGAGGCTGTCGCGTACCACCGACTCGTCGAGGGTGCCGGCGCCGAGTGCGAGGAGGGTGCGCGCCCAGTCGATGGTCTCGGCGACCGACGGGACCTTCCGCAGGTCCATCTCGCGCAGCGCGCCGACCACGCGCACCACGGACTCCGTCAGCGCCTCGTCGAGGTCCGGTACCTTCAGCCGCACGATGCGGCGCTCCAACTCCTCGTCCGGGAAACCGATGTGGAGGAAGAGGCAGCGCCTGCGCAACGCCTCCGACAGCTCGCGGCTCGCGTTCGACGTGAGCACCACGAAGGGGCGGCTCGTCGCGGTGATCGTGCCCAGTTCGGGGACCGTGACCTGGAAGTCACTGAGCACCTCGAGAAGCAGGCCCTCGACCTCGATGTCGGCCTTGTCGGTCTCGTCGATCAGCAGGACCTTCCGTTCGTCCCCGCGGATCGCGGTCAGCAACGGCCGGGGCAGCAGGAACTCCTCGCTGAAGATGTCCGTGCGCGCCTCGTCCCAGGTCTCGTCACGGCCCGCGCTGATCCGCAGCAGCTGCTTGGCGTGGTTCCACTCGTACAGTGCCCGGGACTCGTCGACTCCCTCGTAGCACTGCAGGCGGATCAGCTCTGCCCCGGCGACCTGGGCGACGGCCTTGGCCAGTTCCGTCTTGCCGACGCCCGCGGGGCCCTCGACGAGCAGCGGCTTGCCGAGCCGGTCGGCCAGGAAGACCGTGGTGGCGACGGCCGGGGAGGCGAGATAGCCGGTCTCGGCCAGCCGCGCGGACACGTCGTCGACGGATGTGAACAGCAACGGGGCCTCCAGCGCGGCGCGAGCCAGTCGGGGTCGAAGGAGAGGCAGAGATCGGACGAGCACTATCTAAGCGCTTGTTCACCTCCGCTGTCACGGGGGACGAGCCACGCGGTCACCGGGACGAGCGCGGTCACGCGGGGCGAGCGCGGTCACGTGGGTCGGCCACGGGAGGCCGAACCTCTCACGCATCCCGAGCCGGCAGACCTGCGGTCCCGCCACCCGGACAGGTACACGGCCTCAGGCCGCGGTTTTCTTCCGGGGGCCCCGGGCAGTCGGTCCGGTGAGTGCCTACGAAAGGACCGACATGAGCGCCGGAGAGAAGGCCAAGGCCAAGACCGAGCAGGTCGTCGGTAAGGCCGTGCGGAAGGCGGCCCACGCGACGGGCAACGAGACCACCGCCGCGAAGGGTGCCGCGCTGGAGACCCGGGGCAAGGCCCGGGACGCCAAGGAGAAGTCGAAGGACAGCTTCAAGCGCTGACCGAACGGTCGCAGGGACGCACGGCGTGCGTGCAGCCGCGTGCAGACAATGGCGCGCAGCCGGGTTCTCCGGCTGCGCGCCATCGTCGTCCCCCGCAGGTGCGATACGAGCTCCCCGCCACGCACCCGGCGGGTGGGCCACCCTGCCGGTGCACGAGGCCTCCCCGGCACACGACCCGGTCGAGACGCCCCCGGACCGGCTGCTCGCCGGCCGCAACGCCCCCTCGCCACGCGGCCCCCGGGGAAACCGTCGGCTGCGGCACGGCCCCTGCTCACGACCCACCGCGAGCACCGAGACGCCGGGCCGGCGACGTGCGCGCCGGAGCAGGGCCAGGACCCCCGTACCCGGCCCGCTCCAGACGCTCGCACGCCCCCCGGCCGCGGTGATCACAAGCATGCACGGGCAGGAGACCGCCTGTCGTTGGCCGACAGTCCACAGTCCCTTGGCTGTGGGTCTACCGCCCGGTGCCGCGGCCGGCGTCCGACCCGAGCGCCTGGTGGCGGAGTTCGCTCGGCGGCACGCCGTAGGCGGTGCGGAAGGCCCGGCTGAACTCGGCGGCGCGGGGGTACCCCCACCGGGCGGCGACGGCGTGGACGGGTTGCGTGCGCAGGGCCGGGTCCGTGAGCTCGCGGCGGGCGTTGCGCAGTCGCTGGTCCCGGACGTAGGAGGCCACGGTGATGCCCTCCGCCTGGAAAAGGCGGTGCAGATAGCTGCGTGAGATGTGGTGCGCGGCGGCGATCCGGGCGGGTGTCAGTTCCTGGTCGCCCAGGTGACGTCGTATGAACGCCTTGATGCGCAGGGTCAGCGTCCGGCTGTGGGTCTCCGGTGGCAGCCGCACGTCGGATTCCACGACGTGCGCGGCGACCGCGGTGACCAGATCCGCGACGACCGTGCCCAGCCGGGGTGCGTCCGACGGCTGGAAGGAGCCGGTGTCCGACGCCACCTGGACCAGGAACTGGCGCAGCAGGGCACCGAATCCCTCCCGGCCCGATATCCGGCGCCCGATCATGCCGTCCGTCTGGTGGGCGGGCAGCGCGACCAGCGCCCGCGGGATCTCGACACCGATGCTGCTGACCGGGTCGGGGCCGGTGAAGATCTCGTACGACCGTGACGAGCAGTTGACGTGGAAGTCGTGGGCGCCGTACGCGACGTCCCGCCCGTCCCAGGTGGCGGCCGCCTCTCCGCGCAGCAGGAGGGAGAGGTGGAGAACCTCGGGGTCGGACCGGCGGATCAGTTTCGCTGTCCGGCGGAAGACCAGCTGGTCGAACGTCGCCGGCCAGATCGTCACGTCCCCGAGCTGGATCAGCCGCTGCTGGGCGCGGTAGTCGGCCGTGCGGTCACTGGCCAGGTCCATGGGTGCGTGGGTACGGCCCAGTCGCTCCGTCCAGGCCTCGAACCGGTCGCCCACCGGAAGATCTACGGTGCGGAAGACCGACTCGTGCAGCACGGCCGTAGTCAATCACACGGGTGGTGGTGGAGCCGTTCGGGGACCGTGGACCCGCGCCTCGGAACGTCCGCGGGAGCGTCCCCGTCGCAAGGGGTGCGCGCGGGCGAGAACAGGCCATGCCGTCCACCGACGGCAAGGTGTCCGGTACATGCGGTCTGTTGAGCATTCGTCACCGGCGCCCGTCCGGGCCGCTGTGGGAGCGGCATCTCGCTCGCGGTCCCCGGAACACCTGTGTCAATCGCGACCCGGCCCTCGCCGGTGGTGGACTCCTCACGCATAATCGACCAGCCGGTGACGCGTGAACAGGTCGCGCGAACGTGCAACTGCGGACGGCCGAAAGTCGTCCTTCCGGTCAAGCTGTTGAGGCACACGGATTCTTTGACACCAGGGGGACGAACGATGAACCAGACGCCGACGAAGAGCCGCCGCAGACCGGGCACCCTGCGCGCTGCCGTGCTGGGAGCGTGCGTGGTGGGGGCGTTGGCCCTCACCGGGTGCAACGGCGACGGCGGCGCGGAGGGCGCCGGCAGCGGCGCGAGCGCCACGAAGGCGGGCGGCACCGGCGATAAGGAGAAGGCCACCGGCTCGGCGAGCAAGAAGCCCGGGGCCGGTGCGAAGGCCTCCGCGGGTACGGGCGGCGGCGCGAAGTCCCCCGGCGCCGCTCCGGCCGCGTCGAAGTCCCCCGCTGCCACGCCGACGGGCGCGGGTGGCGCCGACGACGACGGCTGCGACCACAAGATGCCCATCTCCCCGGACGAGATCGCGGTCTACCGCTACACCCCGGAAGGGGGATCCCTGAGCCTCATCGTCAAGCACGGCAACTGGGGTTGCGGCTCGCCCGACTCGGACGGCGCACCGTTCGAGACCGTCGGCAAGGAGACCTTCATCCCGATGGACCAGGCCGCGGACGTCACGGTGACCAACCCCATCGTGGAGAGCACCGAGAACCAGCACATCGGCGTGCAGGAGTTCCTCGACTGGCTGGAGGCCCACCCGAACTCGGGTCTGGTCTTCACCTACCACCTCGGTGCCGACGGTGCCATCGACCGCCTCGACGAGGTGTTCACCCCCTAGATGCGGTCGGTCACGACGGTGTCGGCGGCGGTCGTCGAACCCCTTCGAGGTCCGCCGCCCCCTTTCGAGGTCCGCCGCCGCGGCGGGGTGCCGGTGCCCAGGACGGCCGCCAGGTCGTCTCGGGGAGCGGTGCCAGGCTCGCGAAGTGGTCGATGATCGCCCGGAGTCCGGGGTGCGGATCCGCGCGGGGGAGGATGAGGGAGAGCGGGTAGGCGATCGTCGGATTCACGATCGGGATGCGGCGCAGGTCGTGGTGGGTCGGCCAGATGTACCGGTCGCGGGAGCCGACGAGGGTCGCCACGTCCGCGGAGTCGGCCAGGACGTCGAGGAGTACCTCGTTGCCGAAGTTCGGGCCCGCGGCGTCGACGCGGAGGTCGAAGTCGGTGGCGAGCTGGTCGTAGAAATCCGCCCACTCGCTGCGCGGCGCGATGCCCGGCACCCAGATCCGGTGCCGGCGCAGCTGCAACGGTGTGAGCGTGCGTGCGGCGGCGAGCGGGTGTTTCGGGCCGACTAGGAGTTCCAGCGGGGAGTCGAACGCGTGGATCATCCGCACGTCGGGCGGTAGTGCGGCCGGGTCGGTGACCGAGCGGAACGAGGCGTCGATGTCGCCGGCCCGGACGGCGGTGACGGCCGTGCGCGGGTCGTTGCCCTTGAGGGTGACCACGTCGAGGTCGGTTTCGGGATGCGACCGCCAGTAGTCGTGCAGGACGACGGCCTGCGCGGACCGCAGGCCGAGAACGTCGATCCGCAGTGCCCGCGAACCCGGCCGGATCGCGCCGACGGCGCGGTCGACACCCGTGACGATGCTCCGGGCGTGCGGGAGGAAGGCCTGGCCGTCGAGTGTCAGCTCGACCCCGCGGGCGGTGCGGGTGAACAACCGGACGTCGAGCTCGCGCTCCAGGGCGGCGATCCGCTTCGACACGGCCTGTTGCGTGACGCCGAGTTCGTCGGCCGCGTGCCGCAGCTGTCCCAGTTCGGCCGCGCGGACGAACGAGCGCACCGCCTCGGTATCCATGGAGCCAGCATAGAGGCGCTCAACCGACGGTTGTGGCTCGCCCGGGATGCGGTTGTTTGATCCTGCGGCGGCAGGGCCGGTGTGATGGGAGGACTCGAACATCGGTTGTGGCGGGGGCGCATGGGCGCGAAGTTGGGGAGCGGTTTCGGCCTGCTGTGGTCGGCCTACGCGGTCAGTACGTACGGTACGTGGATCGCCTTCGGCGCGTTCCCGGTGATCGCGGTCCGGGTGCTGCACTCGTCGGCGTTCGCCGTGTCGCTCCTGGAGGCTGCCGGGCTCGCCGTGGCGGCGCTCGTCGCGTTCTGGCTCGGGCCGTGGGTGGAGCACCGCGCCAAGCGCCGCGTGATGATCACGATGGACCTGGTCCGGTTCGCCGCGATGGTGAGCGTCCCGGTCGCGTACGTCCTCGGCCTGCTGTCGTACGGCCAGCTGCTCGGGGTCTCGGTCGTCTCCGGGACCGCGGGTATCGCCTTCACCGCCGCGTCGGGTGCGTATCTGAAGTATCTCGTCCCTGGCGATCGCCTTCTGGTGGCGAGCGGGAGACTCGAGGGTACGAGCTGGGTGGCGATCGCGGCGGGGCCGCCCGTCGGCGGTGCGCTCATGGGCGTGCTCGGCCCGGTCGTCACCGTCACGGCGGACGCTTTCAGCTACCTGCTGTCGGCGCTCGGGGTCCTGCGCATCCGCGGCGGCGACATCGTGACACCTCGCGAGCGGGTCACCAGGGTGCGCGGAGCCGAGCTGCTCGGCGGGTGGCTGTTCATCCTCCACGATCCCGCTCTGAGGCGCCTGTTCCTCAACTCGATCCTGGTCAGCGGTCTGATCATGGCCACCGCCCCGCTCCTGTCCGTCCTCCTGCTGGGCCAGTACAACGTCCCGGCCTGGCAATACGGTCTGGCCTTCGGCGTGCCGGCTCTCGGCGGGTTCGCGGGTGCCCGCCTCTCGCCGCGCCTCGTCACCCGCTACGGCCGGCACCGGATCATGACCGTCTTCGGCCGGCTGCGATCGCTCTTCCCGCTCGGGCTCGCCCTGGTCGGTCCCGGCCTCCGCGGACTCCTCACCGTGATCATCGTCGAGGGGCTGCTGATCACCTGCATGGGCGTCTTCAATCCCGTCTGCGCCACGGAGCGCCTGCGACGGACACCCGCGGCCCGGACGGCCCGGGTCCTCAGTACCTGGAGTGCCGTCAGCAAGCTCGTGCAAGCTGCCCTGATGGTGCTCTGGGGCCTGCTCGCCACCCTCACCAGCCCGCTCACGGCGATCACCGTGTCCGGCGCTCTCCTGCTCTTCACCCCGCTGCTCCTGCCTGGACGAGCGCACCTGTCCGCCCCCGGGCCCGCCGCGCCGGCCGAGGACGTCCGGGCCGCGTGACCGCTCTCCCCGGCGCTCCGCGTCCGCCCGTCGGGGCGCGTCAGCGGCGGCCGCGACCGGGTTCCGCGGTTTCCTCCTCGTCCGTACGACCCCGGAGGCGGGCTCGCAGGGCGTGAGCCAGGCGGTCCGCACGCTCGGCCGGGACCTGCTCCGCCTCCGGGCGGCCCAGCAGCGCGAAGACGCCCGGCCCACGCATCTCCGGAGGAAGATCCGCGCCGCGGGGCACGATGTGGAAGTGCACGTGGACGAAGCCCTCGGCCTCGGCGAACTGGACGACGTACGTCTTGGCGCAACCGGTCACGTCCCGCAGGGCGCGGGACAGCCGGACCTGCCACATGCCCAGGTCGGCGGCCTCGGCGTCGGTGAGTTCGTGGACCGCCGTCACGTGGCGCCGGGGCAGCAGCACCAGCCATCCCGGCAAAGAGGTGCCGACGGCATGGGCCACGCGCCAGTACTCGTCACTCGCGATGCGCTCGCGCGGCGGAAGTTCCTCGAACCGCGCCTCGGTGGCGCACGCGTAGCAGTCGGGGCTCGTCATGTACCGGGAGCGTAGAGCCGCGCGGCACGGCGGGCTCCGCGAGGACGGAAACCGGCCCCGTCGGCCCCGTCGGCCCGGGCGGCACCGGAGCACGGCGGCACGGTGTCCACCGTCCAGTCACGGACGCGGCCACGGGCGCCCGCCCAGGCGTTCGATGTCCGTGTTGAAGCGCCTCAGGTAGGCGGCGAAGGCGGCGATGTCCTCGTCCGGCCAGTCGGCCATGACCTGGTCCAGCGAGTGGATGATGCCGTCGCGTTCCTCGTCGAGGAGACGCGCGCCCTCGTCCGTGAGGCGGAACTTGCGGGCCATGCCCCCTTCGGGGTCGGGGATGCGCTCCACGAGTCCCGCGCGCATCGCCGCGGCGGTCTGCCGGTTGAGGGTGGAGGCGTCGAGCCCGAAGGCGTCGCTGAGTTCACCGATCGACATCGGCCCCTGCACGCGGATACGGCTGAGCAGGATGTAGGCGCTGCGTTCCAGCAGCCCGCCCTTGCGGCGCCCGTTTCTGTGGTGCATGAGCCCGTGGCGGCTCAGCAGCATCTGCTCGTACTCGACTTCGTGCGTGGGCTTGACCACGTGCCTGTTGCCTCCTGCGTCCGCCGGTCCGGTGGCACGTCACGTCTCGTCGTGCCCGGTCCGGCTCCCATCCTCTCATGACCATGTGCCCCGTACATGAGACGTGCTGAATACATACGACATGTACGATGCACACTCTCGTCGGACAAGCACCTCAGGAGTCCCGCCATGGGCGCCCCCCAGCCGTCAGCGCGCGCAGGAGGCGTGGTCGCCACGCTCGCCTTCGCCGGCATCGTGGCAGCGATCACGCAGACCTTGGTCACCCCGCTCATCGCGGAACTGCCGGAGATCCTGCACACTTCCCCGTCCAACTCGGCGTGGGTGATCACGGTCACCCTGCTCGCGGCCGCCGTGTGCGTGCCGGTCTCCGGCCGCCTCGGGGATCTCCTCGGCAAGCGCCGCATGCTCCTTGCATGCTCCATACCGCTGGTCGCAGGTTCGGTGGTGTGCGCGCTCGCGACCTCCGTCGTACCGATGATCGTCGGGCGCGGTCTTCAGGGCATGGGCATGGGCATGGTGCCGCTGGGCATCGCCCTGCTGCGTGACGTCGTCCCCGCCGAGAAGCTCAGCTCCTCGATCGCGCTGGTCAGCGCTTCGATGGGCATCGGTGGCGGCCTCGGCCTGCCCATCGCCGCGGCGGTCGCGCAGTACGCGAGCTGGCGGGTGCTGTTCTGGGCCTGTGCCGTCCTGGCCGCGGCGATCGCCGTACTGATCTGGTTCCTGATTCCCGACGTGCCGGCCGTCGCGAAGGGCCAGCGGTTCGACGCGCCCGGAGCGCTCGGCCTGGCCGTGGGCCTGGTCTGCCTGCTGCTCGCGGTGTCCAAGGGCGCCGACTGGGGCTGGGGCTCGGCGACCACGCTGGGCCTGTTCGTCGCCGCCGTCGTGGTGCTGGGCGCGTGGGGCGTGTGGGAGCTGCGCACCCGGGACCCGCTGGTCGATCTGCGCACCACCGCCCGCCCCCGCGTGCTGTTCACCAACGTCGCTTCGGTCTTCGTCGGCTTCGGGATGTACGCCAGCATGCTGGTCATCCCCCAGTTGCTGCAGTTCCCCGAGGCCACCGGCTACGGTCTGGGCCAGTCGATGCTCGCGGCCGGCCTGTGGATGGCCCCCGGCGGCGTCATGATGATGTTCGTCTCGCCGCTCGGCGGAAAGCTCACCGACGCCCGCGGCCCCAAGTTCACCCTGATCTGCGGGGTCCTGGTCATCGCCGCGGGTTATGGCCTGTCACTGGCTCTGATGGGTTCCGCCTGGGGTCTGATGCTGGTGTGCATGGTCATCAACAGCGGCGTCGGCCTCGCCTACGGTTCGATGCCCGCGCTGATCATGAGTTCGGTGCCGCTGTCGGAGACCGCCGCCGCCAACGGCTTCAACACCCTCATGCGCTCGCTCGGCACGTCGATCGGAGCCGCGGTGATCGGTGTCGTCCTCTCCCAGCTCACCACCACCATGGGCGGCTACAGCCTCACGTCGGAGGACGGGTTCCGTACCGCTCTGCTGATCGGCGGCGGCGTCGCCCTGGTCGCCGCCGTGACCGCCGCCCTCATCCCGGCCGTCCGCGCCCCGGAAGCGGCGGGTGACCGGGCCGGCGCCGCGACGCCGGACCAGGCCACGGTGGAGGCCTGACGGGAAGCCGGAGCTCCACGGACCGCGTCAGCCGTCGGCGGCTGACGCGGTTCGATGCACACGGCCTCGCCGACGGCCGCAGGGTGGCGGCCGGTCCGGTCAGCCGACGGGGGTGGTGCGGATGGCGGCGATGTCGAACTGCAGACGCACCTTCTCGCTCACCATGGCGCCGCCCTCCGCCAGCCTCGTGTTGTACGTCAGCCCCCAGTCGGAGCGGTTGATGGTGGTGGTGCCGTCGAAGCCGGCCCGTTCATAGCCGAACGGGTCGACGACGTGCCCGATGTAGGTGAGTTCGAGGACGACGGGACGCGTGACGTCCTTGATCGTGAGGTCGCCGGTCATGCGGTAGACGTCCGGGCCGGCGAGCTCGACGGACGTACTGGTGAAGGCCATGCGCGGATAGGTCCTGGCGTCCAGGAAGTCGCGGCCGACCAGGTGGGCGTCGCGCTGTTCCACACCGCTGTCGACACTCGCGGTGAACAGCACGATCTCGGCCCGCGAGCGCTCGGGGTTCCCCCCGTCGAAGTACATACGGCTCTGGTACTCGGTGAAGGACCCCCGCACCGTGGTCACCATGGCGTGCCGGACGGAGAACCCGATCCGGCTGTGCGCGGGGTCGATGACCCACTCCCCCGTCAGAGCCGCCAGGCGGGGGTCCGGGTGGACGGCGGAGCCGGACGCCGACACGACCGCCGCGCGTTCGTGCGGGGCCGGGGAGATCGTGCGGCGTGGTGAGGCGCTGCGGGTGAACAGATTCATAGGTCATCTAGTTACTCGACGAGCAGTATTCCCGCAAGGGTTTCTCGCCGCGGGAGTTTCTCCGGAGCCGCGGCGAATGGCGTGCACACCGCTCCCCCTTGCGGGATATTCACCAGATCCGCACACTGGATGCCGGAATACCGGCAGAAGAAGAGGGCACCGCCGAATTCCGCCTACGGACGTTTCCCCGACGCGGAGGACGACGACCCAGGGGTACCAAGCACCCATAGGCGGACTTTTCACTCCTGTGGAGTCACTCTCGGGCATGGTTGATCCGGTGGCGGGTTCCAGTCTCCGCCCGGCTTCGGAATGGCGCGTTTCATGATCGACGCGAATCCGGCAAGGTCGAAACAAACAGGCCGCCCGGCTTTGCCATTGGAGATCCCGCGCATCCGTGAGCCGAAATGCGCGCACCGTCCGTTTTCGACGGAAACCACCTCCGCTTGTAAAAGAAGCGTGGAGGAAAGGCACCGGGAGATCACGAAGCGGCCCGTACCACCCCGCCGACGCGGTACCCGCCGTACGGGTCGGGGAATGGACCAGAATCCGGTTACCCGGCGTCAATGGGGTACACGGGCAGTGCACGCATCCGCTGCAAGCACCCCGCCACAGGAGGAACGTCGTGCCAGGCATGATGGAGAAGATCAAGCAGTTCGCGAAGAGCCCGCAGGGCCGGCGCACCGCCGAGCAGGTCCGCCGCGCATCCGCCGACCCCCGCCGCCGGGCCCAGGCCCAGCGGCTTCTGGGCAAGCTGCGCGGGCGGCACTGACCTCGGCCGGACGGGTGCCGCCGGTGGCGACCGCCGGCGGCACCGGCGATGGCGACGGGCCCGCGTCGGCCGGGAAGTCCCGGCGTCGGCGGCCGACGTGCTGGTGCCGGCCGCTCATGAGCGCGACAGTCTCGACGCCAGGTAGGGCGCGGTGGCGCTGCGCCGGGATCTCGCCACCTTGGCGGGAGTGCCGGTGACCACCACCCGTCCGCCCGCGTCCCCGCCGCCCGGCCCGAGATCGATGATCCAGTCCGCGGTGGCGATCGTGTCCAGGTCGTGTTCGACCAGGACGACTGTGTTGCCGGCATCCACGAGACGGTGCAACTGCCGCAGCAGCAGAGCGACGTCCGCCGGGTGCAGTCCCGCCGTCGGTTCGTCGAGCAGGTAGAGGGCGTGGCCGCGCCGGGCGCGCTGCAGCTCCGTGGCCAGCTTGATGCGCTGGGCCTCACCACCGCTGAGTTCCGTGGCGGGCTGGCCCAGCCGCAGATATCCGAGCCCCACCTCCTGGAGCGTCTCCAGGCTTCGCGAGGCCGCCGGGACCCCGGCGAGGAACGGGGCGGCCTCGTCCACGGACATCGCCAGGACGTCCGCGATGTTCTTCCCCCGGTAGGTCACCTCGAGCGTCTCAGCGTCGTACCGAGCGCCGTCGCAGGCCGGGCACGGCGCGTACGTGCCGGGCAGGAAGAGCAGCTCGACGGCGACGAACCCTTCCCCCTGGCAGGTCTCGCACCGCCCCTCGGGGACGTTGAAGGAGAACCGGCCGGCCGGGTAGCCGCGCGCCAGCGCCTCGTCCGTCGCGGCGTACAGCTTGCGCACCGCGTCGAACATCCCCGTGTAGGTCGCCAGGTTGGACCGGGGAGTGCGCCCGATGGGCCGCTGGTCGACGCGCACCAGCCGGTCGAACGCGTCGAGGCCCGAGGCGTCCCGCACCTCGACCTCGGACTCCGTCTCGTCGGGGTCATCGGGTGCGAGTCCGAGATGAGCGCGTACGACTTCCGCGAGGACCTGGGTCACCAGCGTCGACTTGCCGGATCCCGACACCCCGGTCACCGCTGTCAGCACCCCCAGGGGCACCTCGACGGACACGTCGCGCAGGTTGTGACGGGACACCCCGTCCAGGCGCAGTCGCCCGGACGGTTTCCGCGGGCGGCGAGCGCACGGCTCGGCACGGCCGAACAGGTGACGGGCGGTGGCCGACTCCGTCACCCGCTCCAGGCCGGCCACCGGCCCGCTGTACAGCACCCGGCCGCCGCCCTCGCCCGCACCGGGGCCGATGTCGACGACCCAGTCCGCACGCCGTACGACGTCCATGTCGTGCTCCACCACGAACAGCGAGTTGCCCGCGGCCCTCAAACGGTCCAGGACGTCCAGCAGGGGCTCCGCGTCCGCCGGGTGCAGGCCCGCGGACGGCTCGTCGAGCACGTAGACGACTCCGAAGAGTCCGGAGCGCAGCTGGGTGGCGATCCGCAGTCGCTGTGCCTCTCCCGGCGAGAGCGTCGTCGACCGGCGTCCGAGACTCAGGTATCCCAGGCCGAGGCCGAGCAGCACCTCCAGGCGCGCCACCACGTCGGCGCAGATCCGGATCGCGGCCTCGGTCCGCTCCGCGGGCGGAATGCTCCCCGTGGCGGTCCCGGTGCCGGACAGTCCCGCGACGGGCCGCAGCAGCGTCACCACGCCGGCGAGCGGCAGCGCGTTCACCTCGGCGACGGTGCGGCCCGCGAAGGTGACCGCGAGCGCCTCCGGCCGGAGCCCGCTGCCGTCGCACTCCGGACACGGCACGCCGCGCACGAACCGCATGGCCCGCTCCCGCATCCGCTCGCTCCTGGAGTCGGCGAGGACGTGCATGACGTGCGCGCGGGCGCTCCAGAACTTCCCGTGGTAGCCGTGGTCGGCGCGGCCGGGCTCCGGCTCGATCAGCACGGAGGGCTGCTCGTCGGTGTAGAGCAGCCAGTCCCGGTCCTTCTTCCCGAGCCTGCGCCACGGCCGGTCGACGTCGATGCCCAGACCGCTCACGATGCTGCGCAGATTGGCGCCCTGCCAGGCACCCGGCCAGGCCGCGATCGCCCCGTCCCGGATGCTCAGCGAGGGGTCGGGTACGAGGAGGTCCTCGGCGACGTCGTGGACGACGCCCAGCCCGTGGCAACGCGGGCAGGCACCGGCGGGGGTGTTGGGCGAGAACGCCTCCGCAGCCAGCCGGGGTGCGCCGGGCGGGTGGGTTCCGGCGCGCGAGTACAGCATCCGCAGCAGGTTGGACAGCGTGGTGAGGGTGCCGACCGTCGACCGTGAGCCGGGAGTCCCGCGGCGCTGCTGGAGCGCCACGGCGGGCGGCAGCCCGGTGATCTCCCGGACGTGGGGTGCGCCGGCCTGCTGCAGCAGCCGGCGGGCGTACGGTGCCACGGATTCGAAGTACCTGCGCTGCGCCTCGGCGTAGAGCGTGCCGAAGGCGAGGGAGGACTTGCCCGAGCCGGAGACACCGGTGAAGGCGACCATCGCGTCCCGGGGGAGGTCGACGTCCACGTTCCTCAGGTTGTGCTCGCAGGCGCCCCGCACGCGCACGAAGGAGTCACTCGGATCGTTCGTCACCCCTCCTGCCTACCCGAAGGGACGGGGGACCGCGCGAGCGGTGCCGCCGTACCAGGGGTGGCCGCGGGCGGAAGGCGGTGCGGGGTGGGCGGGGGTCCGGGCAGCGCTTTCCGCATGCCCGGTCCGTTTCGGTCGTCCGGGTGGCGCATCCCGGACAGGCCGGTGCGAGCGGTCCTGGAGGATCAGACCGTGGCGTCCACGGGGCCCTCGTCCTTCTGTCGCGCCGCTGAGGCCTCGGCCTCCTCGGGGGTACGGATGCTCGCGGCGCCCAGTTCGCCGGCGCGCTCGGCCGTGATGACGAGCCTGCCCAGCACCGCGGGCACGGCGATCGAGGGCAGCAGGTGCTCGAACAGCGTCACCACGCGGGTCTCCAGATCCTCGCGACCGGCGAGGATCTGCGAGTACACCTGCACCCCGGTCCAGGCCGCCGAGAACAGCCAGGCACTCTCCTCCGGGTCGACGTGCGGCAGCAACTCTCCCTGTTTCTTGGCCTCCTGCAGGAGATACCGGCACGCGTCGATCCACTGCGTCAGGGCCGCCGTGCCGAACTGGGCCCGCATGTCCTGTTCCAGCGACAGCCTCGCCACCGCGCTCACCATCGGGTCGCGGCGCATCTGATAGGCCACCAGCAGGCCCGTGTCCACGAACTCCTGCAGCCGGGAAGCCTGCGGTACGACGGACACCGCGGCGAACTGCTGTCCCAGCACGCCTTCCGCCAACGCCTGCTTGGAGGGGAAGTGGAAGTACAGGGCTCCCTTGGTCACGCCGGCCCGGGCCAGCACCTCACCGATCGTGGCAGCCTCGTAGCCGCGTTCGTCGAACACCGCCGCCGCGGCGTTCAGAATCGCCAGCTTCGTACGGACCGCACGCTCCTGACGCGCCACCAGACCTCCCGAAGTTCACTTGTGTACAACCATCCGCGGCGTCCGCACGGGACGACGCCAGTACAACCATGGGTGTTCTACTGCCTTCCTTTACGGAAACAAAACCAGGTAGTCCGTATTTTCACAAGCCACTACTCCCTTCGGTACCGGATGTCCAGGAACTCCGACGCCGTCTCCGGACCACTCCCGCCACCCTCCGCACGTCGGGCAACACGGTAAGCAACCAGTTCAAGCCGCCTTCAAGGAGCCCCGATGCCGTCCACCCTCCTCATCACCGGCCCGCGCGGGTTCATCGGACAGCACATCACCGCCGCCGCCCTCAAAAAACCGCACGTCCGGCTTCGAATCCTCACGCGCACCGCCGAGCGGTCAGCGACGGGCGCACGGGTGGCCACGGTGACCGCCGACCTGGGCGACCCCGACTCCTTGCGCGGACTGTGCGAGGGCGTCGACGCGGTCGTCCACTGCGCCTCCGCCATCGACGCGGACGCGTCCACGCTGCACGCGGTCAACGATGTCGGCACCCGGGCCCTGGTCGAGGACGCGGAGCGCCACGGCGTACGCCGCGTCGTGTACGTCAGCACCGCCGCCGTGTACGGCCACGGCACCTTCCACCGGGCGGATGTCGCGGATCTGCGCCCGGCTCCGGAATCGGCCGCCAGTCGCACGCGTGCCGCCGCCGAGCGCCACGTCCTGGCCGCCGGCGGCACCGTCCTGCGCCCGCACCTCGTCTACGGCGACGGGGACCGCCAGGTCGTGCCCGGCCTGACCTGGCTCCTGCGGTACCTGGGGGCGGCCGTGGACACCCCCGCCCTGCACTCCGCGGTCAACGTCGCCGACCTCGCCCGGGCCGTCGTCGCCGCCGCTCTCACCGACCGTGAGGTCACCGGCGCGCAGCACGCCAACCATCCGACCCCGCTGGCCGTCGCCGAGCTGATCGCTCTCGTCCTCGACCGCCTCGGCCTCCCGCCCCGCCCGCCGCTGACCCCGGACCAGGCCCTCGCCAAGGTCCGGGGCGACGCGCAGGCCCGTCACCACCTGACCATGCTCACCCGCCACCACTGGTTCCTCGGCGACACCCTGTGGGACCGGCTCGGTCTGGATCCGGGGGCCGCGCCCGCCCTCCAGATCCCCGACCACCTGCCACCCCGCCCGGAACAGGCCGCCGCGCGGTGAGCCGGCCGCGGGGTCGGCAGTACGGCGCGGGGGCTCCCCGCCCCCGCTGGGCAGGACCGGTCAGCCCGGGGCCGCCCGCCCCGCTCAGCGGTGACGGACGGAGGCGCACCTGACACAGGTACGCGCCGCAGGCCGCACCTCCAGCCGCTCCGCCGGGATCACCTCACCGCACGTGTCGCACGAGCCATAGGCGCCGAGCTCCAGACGCTCCAGCGCGCCGTCCAGCTCCTCCAGGTACTGCCGGGCCCGGGACAGCAGGGATGCCACGTGCGCCCGCTCGAACGCCGTGCTCGACCCCTCCGGGTCGTGCTCGTCGTCGACCGCGACCAGCGCGTTCGCCTCCACGATCGCGTCGAAGTCCCGCTCCAGGGCCGCGATCCGGGCGAACGTGTCCGCGCGCTCCGCCAGCAGCCGCTCGTGAACCGGGCCCGGCCCGTCGGCGGACGGAGTGCCGTCCTCGGAGGGAGTGCTCATTTCTGCTGGAACGACGGGATTCCTTCCGGTATTCCGGGTCCGGTCGGGGCGCCGCCACGGTGCGGCGGCGTTCGCGGCCGGGGCGGTCACCCGTCCGGCAGGACGCCCCGGAGCGCCTTGTCCAGGTGTGCGGCGAGTTCGCTGTCGCTCGGAGGGTCGGCGGTGAACAACCTGCCGAGTTCGGTGGTGAAGGTCTGGGTGAAGGCGCCGTAGAGCGGGGTGCGAGGGCGCTGCACGGCTCGGGTGAGGGCCGGCAGCAGGATGCCGCGGGCGTACCTGGGGCGGCCCTGGCCGTCTCGCGGCATCCGGTCGGCGCTCTCGCCGGACGGCGAGGGGCTCGCGCCGCCGGTCGCCGCGCCGGACGGTTTCGCCGACCGGCACCTGACGTCGTCGTCCCGGTACGCGGACACCCGCGTGGCCGCGAACCCCGCGTCCAGCAGGCAGCGTTCACTCTCCCGGCTCGTCAGGAACCCGATCAGGTCGGTCGCCGCGTCCCGCTGGGCGGAGGACCGGGTGACGGCGAGGTTCTGCCCGCCGAGCACCGCCCTGCCGGGCAGGGTCGTCACCCCGAGCCGCGCCCCGGGCAAGGACTGGTGAAGGCTCTGGTACGCGTAGGGCCAGTGGCGCAGGAACGCCGTCCGGCCGTTCGCGAAGTCGGTGAGCGACGCGGCCTCGTCGGAGCGGAGGGCGTCCTTGAGGAGGTACGAGGACTGGGTGCGGTTGCGCAGTTCCGCGAGGCCCTTCTCCAGGTCCGCCACGGTGGCGGTGTAGCGGCCCTCGGCGTCGGTGAGGGTGACGCCGCCGGGGACGGAGGCGAACGCCTCGATCCCGTTGACCGTGCGCCCCTCGTAGGCTCCGAACTGTGCGGTCCAGCCCTTCTCGTAGCCCCTGGGCCGGTCCTTGCCGGTCTGCTCGCCGAGGGTTTCGATCAGCTCCTGCAGCTGTCCCCGGTCGAGCCCTTTGCTCAGGTCGGTGTTCTGGACGCCCGCCCGGTCCAGGTGGTCGCGGCGGTAGTAGAGCAGCCCGACGTCGCTGTTGAACGGGACCGCGTACACCTTGCCGTCCCAACGCGCGGTGCTGGCCACGGACTTGATCACGTCGTGGTCGTCGACCAGCTCCAACGGCAGCGAGCGGATCAGGCCCGCTTCGGCGAACTCGGGGACCCAGGTCACGTCCAGGTTCACCACGTCGTACTGCGCACTGTAGGACTGGAGCGCGCCGAGGAGCTGGCTGCGCTGTTCGTCGGCGGAGCCCGGGAGTTCCACCAGGCGGGCACGGCGGCCCGTGTGGCGCCGGTCCTGCTGTGCGTTCCAGGTGTCGATGAGCTGCTGCCGGATGCCGCCCTTGCCGGTCACGTCCCGCCCGCTGGCCACGACGATGTCGCCCGCGGCCCCGGGTGTGACGCCCGCTCCGGACTGCTCGGAGGCACCGCCGCCGGTGCAGGCGGCGCACGCAGTGAGGAGAACGGCGAGCACCCAGGCCCGCCCACGCGTCCACGGTCGCCTCATTCGTCCCCCGTCCCCGTCCGCGCCACCTCGTCACGCAGGCCCGCGACGAGATCGGCCCTGGTGTCGAGGCAGCGCCCGCCGCTCGCCTCCGAGATACGGGCGTCGGGCTTGTCCCGGTCGCAGCCGCCGCTGTCCAGCGCCGCCATCACCACCGGGACCCCCTGGTCCTCGGCCGACGCGAGGAGCCTGCCCAAGTCCTTGCCGGCGGTGAGCCGGTCGTTGTCCTCGTCGTCGGTGACGTAGACGATCAGCTGGGGGCGCTCGTCGTCCCGGCCGCGCCCCGCCATGTAGTCGAGGGCCGCCGTCAGCGCCGCGTACGGGTCGGCCTCGGCGTCCTGGACCGCGGCCTCGCGGTCGATGGTCCGCTCCGCGTCCGCGCGCGAGTGGCGGCGGAAGGGCAGGAGGACGTCGTACGGGCCGCTCCCGCGCGAGGCGACGGCCCAGACCCCGTACTCGTCCCGCCCGCCCAGTCCGCCCAGTGACTGCTTGAGGATGCCGGGGGCGCCGCCGGCGCCCTCCCACAGGTCGCCCATCGAGCCGGAGCTGTCGAGCAGGAACAGCACCCGTCCGGGACCGTTGGCGTTGCGGTACCGCTCGAGGGCCGTCGTCAGCGCGTCACCGCGGGCGGGCGCCGGGAGCGGGCTGGGGCGGGCGAGTGTCCCGGTGTCGTTGCCGCGGGGCGCGAGGAAGTCCCCGCCGGACACGGCACGGAAGCCGTCCTCGCCGAAGACGTCGAGTCCGCCCGGGCCGTCCTCGGTGGTGCCGCCGACCAGCCAGTCGTGGAAGCGCCGGACGGCGTCGTCCCGTGCGGCCCGGTCGCGTTCGGCGTTCTCCCAGCGCACGCGGACGAAGGTGGGGTCCAGGGGCGGTACGTCCGTGGGGTACTCGGCCAGCCGCGGGGTGCGCGTCGGCCCGTCGCAGCCGAGTCCGCTCACCATCAGGAACTCGGGCACGAGCGCGGCGGTGCGCTTGTCGACGTCCCGGTGGTCCGGCAGCGCGCACAGCAGATCCGCGCCCGTCGGCGCGGGCGGTCCCGGCTGCGCCACGGTCCCCTCGGCGCGGCTCACGTCGGTGCCGGAGCCGTAGAGACCGACGCTGGCCAGCAGCGCGGAGTCCGTGTACTCGGGGTCGGTGCGCCGTACGCCGGCGTCCCGCTGCCGCTGGAGGAGCTTGTTCCTGAGGGTGGCGAGCGGTCGTCCGGTCCTGTCCCGCAACGACTCCTCGGCGATGTTCTGCGGGACCGACAGCACCATCGGGGAGTACGCGAACGGCTTGCTGTCCGGTTCCAGCGTCACGTACTTGCGCAGCGGTTCGACCGGCTGGGCCCGCGCCGCGGTCGCGGACGTCGCCGGGATCCAGATGTCGGGCTGGGGGCCGATGTCGCGCTGCGGGTTCAGTTCGTCGCTGACGGGACGCTGCCAGGGGTCGGACCGGTCGTGGAAGCCCGTCACGGCGTCGGCGGTACCGGCGCCGTACACCGTGATCCCGCTGCGCCGGCAGCCGGCGGACGTCGTGTTGGCCGGTGAGGTGAGATACGCCTGTGCGGCCCTGCGCACGGTGGGCTCCAGGTCCGGGTCGGTGAGGAGGCGCAGTTCGAGGGTCGGGCCGCAGGACGACTGGTCGGGGCCGGTGCCCCAGAGAAGGGCGTAGCCGCCGGCGCCCGCGCCCGTGAGGACGACCGCGGCCGCGACCACGGCCTGGCGGGGCTTGCTCCGCGACCAGAGCAGCAGCCGGCCCGCCCAGCCCGCGGACGGTGTCCGGCGGGCCCGGGACCGGAGCAGGGCGAACGCGCGCGGCCGCGACCGGCCTCCCCCGGCCTGCTGCTCCGCGCCGGGCGGAGCATGGTCCGGGGGCGTCTCCCGTTCCCGCGGCGGGAGCACCACCGCGTGCCGTGGCGGCCGTAATTCCCGCCCTTTCCCGGGCTCGTCGAGCTGCGCGGGAGGCGTCCGACGCCCCTCATGGTCCTTCGCGGGTTCCCGGGGCTGCTCCGGGGGCACCGGGACGGTGTCGACGGGCACGGGCGCCGGGGTTGGGCCGGCCAGGACGATGTCGGTGTCGCCCCACCGCTGCGGCTCCCACGGCTCGTTGCGCAACGTCGTGTAGTGGGCGGACATGTGCGCGGTGAGCGTCTCGGCCAGGTCCAGGAACGTGACCTCGCCGTCCCGTCCGGCACCCCCCTCCTCCAGCATCCGCACCAGCTCGGAGGTGAAGGGCGTGGGCGTCGCGTCGTCCCCGGCGTCGACCCGGTTGTTGGCCTGCGCGCTCATCAGCACCGAGAAGCGGCGCCGGTCCGCGAGCGCCTCGCAGACCTGTGCGGCGTTGCCGGCGTTGCAGCAGTCCAGGACGACGACCACGTGCCGGGCCCGGCTGGTGGCGAGCACGGTCAGGACGCTGGAGAAGGGGTCGGCGCCAGGGAACACGGCCCGGCTGCCGGGGACGACGCGCGCGTTGCGCATCTGCAGCCAGAGCTCGTCGCCCGCGCTGGGCACGGCTCCATGACCCGCGAAGTAGAAGAGGAGCAGCCCCTCGGCCTCGTCGGCGGCGGTACGCAGCGCCTCGCTGAAGGCGTCCAGGTACGGCGACCCGGAGATGACGACCTCGCCCTTCCGGAACACCTCGCCCCGCAGCAGCGCACCTTCCAGCAGGGCAAGGTTGTGCTCCACGGCGGCGAGGTCGCCGGGGACGCCGTGCGGGTCCTTCGGCCGCGTGGAGTCGTACACGGACACGCCGACCAGCAGGGCCCGGTTCACCTCTCCGCGCGGGTCGAAGCGGTGCACCGGCCTACCTCTCGTCGAGGTCCACCGGGTCGACGTCGTAGTCGGGCGGATCGCCGCTCTCCACGGAACGGCGGTTCTCGTACCAGGCCTTGACGCCTCTCCTCACCTGCTTGAACACGATGTCGAACGTGGACTGGGCGGCGGCCCCGGCGAGCAGCAGCAGGATCTCGATCCCGGCGCCCATGGGTCTGCCGTGTTCGTCCGTTTCCTGGTCGTCCGTCCCGGCGCGCTCCTGGATGCGGAGATCGCCGTTTCTGGCCAGCTCTTCCAGCGGCTTCTCCCGCTCCAGCCACTTCTTCAGAGCACCGATGTCTCCCTGGCTCGCGGTGCCGTCCAGCCGGACCCGGATCGCACGGGTCGCCACACCCTCCCCGTCAGTCATAACTCAGCATCATGGCACGGGCGTTGGCGCTGTGCGAGGATTCTGCCCCGACGTTGCCCGGCGGACCGGCGCACACGCGGGCGTGCGGTACTCCCGGGACGGCGTCGTGAAGTGCCCGTGTATCACTTGTGCATCCCTCTTCCCAACCGGAACCGTTGACGTGCGAAGATGCCCTGCCCCGGCAGCAGGCGTCCGGGGTAGAGGGGAAACTCAGTGAAGTCAAGGAAATTGAGCGGAACGCGGCGTCGCGCCACCATAGTGACGGCGGCGGCCGCTTCGGTCGTCGCGGGTGCGGCCATGCTGCCCAACTGGAGTGCCGGTGCGAGCAGCGCCGGAGCCGGGGAGCCCGTGGTGGATCCGGCCACCAGGGCCACCTTCCAGCGGCTGGCGGACGCGGTCTTCACCGACCGTACCGACGCCCTGGTGGACCACAAGCAGAACCGGGGGCGCTCGCCGCTCGCCTCGCGTTTCTCCGGTGACGTGGAGCTGTCCTCCTCGCTGGAGAACAAGGAGGACTCCACGCTGTCCTCGCTGCGCGGCCGCAAGTCCCGCCTCGCCACCCTGGGCGAGCGGTACAGCAAGGCCGAGACCAGCGTCACCCTGGACAGGACCCGGGTGCGGGGCGGGCACGCCACCGTCCAGGTCACCGAGACCACGATGCTGACGTACGAGAAGGTGCGTGGCGACGAGCCGAAGACCACCGGCTTCCAGGCCCACCACAAGCTGACGTTCACCGCCGACCGGCAGGGCGACTGGCAGCTGACGAACGTCCGCAACACGGATGACGGCTACCTGGCGGTGAACCAGCCGGCCAAGACCTCGTTCACGGCGGCGGTCGCCGACGACGACATGCCCGCCGCCGCCCGCTCGGCCACCTCCTGGCCCGCTCCCGCCAAGGCCAAGAACTTCTCCGCCACCGGCTACAACTACAAGGCCATGGCCGCCTACGCGGAGAAGTACTGGGACGACTACAACCCGGCCTATCCGAGCTTCGACGGGGGCGCCGGCGACTGCACCAACTTCGTCAGCCAGTCCCTCAAGGCCGGCGGCTGGAAGCACGTCCCCGGCTACGTGTACGACTACACCAAGTGGTTCGGCAACGCCGACATCCACTCGGACTCGTTCGTCGGCGTCAACGAGTTCTCCTGGTTCTCCCTGAACTCCAAGCGGGCCACCAGCCTCGCGAACGTCTACCAGATGGACGTCGGCGACGTGCTGCAGATGGACTTCAACAAGGACGGGTCCAAGGACCACACGATGATCGTCTCGTACCGCAGCTCGCGGGGCGTGCCGTATCTGACGTACCACTCCGCGGACACCTACCGCAGGTCGGTGGCGAGCATCATCGCCGCGAACCCGAACGCGGCGTACTACGCGTACCGCACCTGATCCGACCGGCTGTGCCCCGCGACCGGCACGAACCGCCCCCTGGGTTTCCGGGGCGGGCCGGACGCGGGGCTCTCCCGTTCCCGCGGAGCGCGATGGCCGGGACGTGGCCGACGAGTGGAGGGTCAGGGCCCGTCGAGGGCGACCTCCAGGCCGCGGATCACATAGCCGCTCGTCTCGTCCTGGAACGAGACGCGAGGGGGCGTGACCATGCGGATGCCCTTCAGCGCGAAGAGGCCGCTCAGGAAGACGTCGGTCTCCGTCATGGCGAGGTCGGCTCCGGGACAGCGGTGCGGACCGTCGCCGAAGGAGAGCGCCATCGCCTTGCCGGTCGTCGCCGGGCGCCCCGGGCGGACCAGCAGCGGATCGGCGCCCACCGCTCCCGGATCGGTGTTGACCTCGTCCACGAGGATGTCCACGAGCGCACCGGCCGGCACCGTGACGGGGCCTTCGGCGCCCGGCACTTCCAGGTCGCCGGTGGTCCTCCGGCTGAGGCGGGCGACCACGGGTTCCAGGCGCAGGATCTCGTGGAGGACGGCGAGCCGTTGCGGCCCGTCCCCGGCACGGAACCGGTCGCGGAGGCCGGCGTCCGTGAACAGATGCCAGGCGGCGACGCAGCTGAACTCACGGGTGGTGACCATTCCGGCCGCCGCGTACGTGAGGCACTCTCCCAGTATCTCGGCGTCCGTGCAGCCTTCCGCGATCAGATGTGAGATGAGGTTGTCGTCGGGCCGTGCACGGTGGGCGCGGATCGCGGGGCGCACGTCGGCGAGGTAGACGCGCAGCCAGTTCGTGTTCTGGCGGAACAGCCAGTAGATCCCGTGCGGGCTGGTCAGTCCCGGCCTGCCGAACTTCTCGGGGAAGAACCGCTCCAGCCGCCGCTGGATGCCCGGTCTGCTGCGGGTGAGGCCGATGACTTCGCACGCCACGTCGATCGCCACGCCGAAGCTCAGGTCCTCCAGCCGGGCCGCGCCCGCCGTGCGCAGGGGCGCCAGGTGTTTCTCGGTGACGCGTTCCGCCAGGTCCCGGTAGTGCTCCTCCACCCGGCGGGGAGTGAAGTAGCGCGCGGTCCGGCGGCGGTGCTCACGGTGCTCGGGGCCGTCCCGGTACAGGACGGGACGCCGGATGCGGGCCGGCAGTTTCTCGACGGTCTCGATGCCGAGGCCGGCCTGGACGGTGTCGGCGCTGCGCAGGACGGTGCGTGCCGCCCGGTACTCGCGTATCTGCCACGTTCCGTCGTCGTCGCGGCCTACCGGGCAGGCCCGGCGGGGACGGTCCCTGTCGGTCTTCCGTGCGTCGTCGTCGGCTCTGCTCATCGGCCGGTGCCCTCCGTCGTCGCCGTCGGCCCGCTCCGCGGGAGTCGGCCGTCAGGTGTGTTCCGACAAACTTCAGGACACCGGCCCCTGCCACCAGCACTCCGGCCGCCAAGGTCCGCCCGTCCGACACCGCGGCGAGGTCACGCCGTGCTGCCGGACGTCTGCGGGGCCGGCTCACGCCGCCGACGGCTGCCACGCCTCCTGGAACCGGCGGCGGGCGCGGTGCAGCCGGGAGCGCACCGTCCCGACGGGCAGCGAGAGGGTCTTCGCCATCTCCTCCTCGTTGAGTCCGTAGACCCGCAGTGTGAGTACTTCGCGGTGCTGCGTCGACAGTCGTTCCAGGACGTCGTTGATGTGGACGGTGTCCAGGGGGTTCGCCTCGTGCCGAGCCTCGACCGGTGGACAGGTCATCGCGTCGTCGAGGCGTTTGACGGTACGGACCGCCTCGCGGATGGTGACGGAGCGGACCCAGCCGTAGAAGGCCGCGGGTTCCCTCAGGGTGGCGAGGCCCCGGTATATGGCGAGGAGCGCCTCCTGTGTCGCGTCGGATCCGTTGTCATGAGCGATCGAGTAGCAGACCCGGGCGACGTACGGCGTGATGTGGGTGAGCAGGTCGTTCATCGCCTGTTCGTTGCCTGCCTGGGCGCGCGGCAGCAACAGGGCGAGGGGGGTGGGGAGTTCGTGCGCGGTCTTCATCTCGGAGGGGTGCTCCTTGGGGGAAGCCGGTGGGGGCGCCGCGGCCGCGGTGAGGGGTGCCCTCAGCTCGTGATGGCGGGAACGGCGGGTCGGTCGCCGGTCGTGGCGAAGGTCAGGAGCGCGGTACGGACGTCGTCGCGGAAGCCACGCATGAACGCCGGGGTGAAACACGCCGTGTAGTGGGGGAACTCGATGGCCAGCCGCCCGTCGAAGGAGACCACGCAGGCCATCACGGGGCTGCGGCCGGCCTGCGGGAAGTACTGCTCGCGGGCGGGCACCAGACGGACGTCGGTGACCTGCGCCCCGTCGGGCAGCCGGGGGCCGGGGGCGGAACCCATGTTGGTCACGATCACGGTGCCCGTCTGGAGGGCGGGGTGCCGAGGGATCTGCGGCATGATGCGCAGGTCCTGGAAGTGGTCGCCCTGTTCGATGGAGTGGCGCAGGTGGGTGCCGACCTCGCGGGCCAGGGCGAGCGGTTCGGTGTCCGCGCCGACCGTGACGGCGTGCAGGTGCATGGTGACCGCGGGGACCATCACGTCGGGCGCCAGGGACGGCGTCAGGCGGGAGCGCAGGTCGACGGGCGACAGGCAGCCGAGGACGCGCGGGCCGTCGCCGTCGAGCCGCTTGCGGGCGGCGGTCAGCACCGCCGCGCTGACGAGGCCGTGCACGGACACGCCGGAGTCGCGGGCCAGCCGGCGCAGGCGGGTGGTGTGGTCGGCGTCGAGGAGCAGGCGGCGCACCTCGATGCGGTGGCCGTTCTCCGCCGCGGCCGCGTCGGCCTCCGGCTGCCGGGGTGCGTCGTAGGCGACCAGCTCGACGGGACGGTGTCCGGTCTCGGCGAGGCGGCGCTCCAGGTACTCGGCGGTCTCCGCCTCTTCCGAGGGCGGCAGCAGAGCGCTGACGGGTTCGGGCCAGGCCGGGGGGTCCGTCTCCTCGGTGACCGGAGCGGAGGGGCTCGGCGCCGGCTCCGTCCCCTCGACGAGGGCGCGGTACCGGTCCCAGAGGGTGTTGTGGAGCGCGATGGCGCTGTGTCCGTCGGTGATGGTGTGGTCCACCGTCAGGACGAGGAGGTGACGGGATTCGTCGGGTTCGCTGGTGAGGACGGCCCGCAGGAGCGGACCGCCCACCGGGAGGGGGGTGTTGAGCTCCTCCTCGTACGTCTTCTCGGTGTCGCCGGTCCGCAGGACGAGCCGCGGCCTGTCGTCCTCACCGAGGAGTTGCAGGGCGTATCCCGGCCCGTCGGGGGTGATGCGTGCCCGCAGGGTCGGCCGCTCGGCCGTCACCGCGTCGAGCGCCCTCGACAGCGCGACCGCGTCGAGGTGTCCGCGTACGGCGCAGGAGAGCACCGCCCTGCTTCTCTGGGCCACGTAAAGGGTTTCGACGGGACACAGCGCGCGCATGCGTTCAGCCTTTCTCGCCGCCTCCGCCCCAGGCGGGCCGGGAACGGAGACGGTCCTTTGCACAGAATTTCCGGATTCTTGACGCAGTCGGATCGCTAGGGGACGAGGAGATCGGGTGCCGCGGACAGGAGAGCGAGGGTGAAAGGAAGTCGCCGGTATTCACCGGAAGTGGCTGCCGAAGCAGCCCTTCACCACCTCGGGAACCTCTTGCCGACATTCCCGATTCATTCTTCCGTCACATGCCGTCCATTCGGGAGGGATTCTCGTCGCCGGACTTTCTCGCACACGCCATTGAGCACCTCCCCGCACCGGGCCGAAAGCCACCGAGACCGGCGGGCCTCGTCCGGCGCGGCCCGTCGCGGTGATCGCGCGGTCCACGTCCGACGCCGGGAGGCGGCCGCTCCGCGGACGCCGGGGCCGTCGAGACGCCGGCTGTTCGAAAGTCTTCGCATCCGTTCGTGGCGGCCGCCGACTCGCACTGGTGCACGGCCGTGCCGCCCCAACGCAGTGGAGTCTTCCACAAACCCTTCACCGATGAGCCGTCGGATCAGCGAAGTTGGCCGATTCACCCCCTCGACAACACGGCAGTCTCGTTGTGGAACAAGATGTTCCGACCGGTTGGCGGAGGTGTCCGTTCCATGCGGCCGGGCCCCCCGGCCCTGCCCGTCGGTGGCCTCGAAACCGCCCCGGACCGGTCACGCCCACCACGATCGATCAAACGACGCGGCGCCTCCCGTGCCCGTTTCGGGGCTTCCGGACGGGCCGCGCCGCCCGTTCGGGCACCCCCGGCGACCCGGCCCGCAGGCATTCATCGCCCGCGCAACAGGGCGTTGGGAAAGGATGACTGAAATGCAGCCGCACTCCCGGCGGGGCACCTCCGCGGCAGCGGGCGGCATTCACCGGGAATTCCGCGGGACGCATTCCGTGCAGGCCCAGGCGCCCTTGACTGCCCGACAGGGCGTCATGCAAGGTGAAGCGGCGGCAGGCGATCGCAACCGACCAAGCGATTCCTGCGCCTGAGCGTGCAACCGTTTCCCCCGTCGCATTCACCCCCGCTTTCAGTGGCGCCCGGTACGCCGACTGGCCGGGCCGACGGGCGGGTGGTGGCACCCACAGCGGCCCGCCCGGCCGCCGCCGGGCCTCTCCTGAGATTCGTCTGAAGTCAACTCGCCACTGAGGGTTGGTGCCATGTCAGTCCACCAGGACGACCGTCGACCGCTGTCCGGAGCACAGGAGGGCCTCTGGTTCGCCCACCGCCTCGCTCCGGGGAGCGCCGCCTACAACACCGGCGAGTACGTGGAGATCCACGGGCCGCTCGACACCGGTCTGTTCGAGACCGCGCTGCGCCGCACCGTCGCCGAGGCCGACACATTCGCACTGCGGTTCTCCGACACCGCCGACGGTCCCGTATGCGTGCCGGCCCCGGCACCCGGCGCGTGGCCGCTGCACCGCATCGACGTCAGCGCCTCGGCCGACCCGGCGGCCGCGGCGGAGGAGTGGATCCGGCGCGACCTGGCCACCCCGGTGGACATCGAGTCGGGTCCCCTGTTCTCCCACGCCCTGCTGACCCTCGCGGCCGACCGGCACTTCTGGTTCCTGCGCGCGCACCACATCCTGCTGGACGGCTACAGCTACAAGCTCGTCGCCCGCCGCCTCGCCGACACCTACACGGCCCTGGCCGCCGGAGAGGAGCCCGGCCCGTCCGGCTTCGAGTCCGTCGCACGCCTCCAGGCCGAGGAGGCGTCCTACCTCGCCTCCGAGCGACACGCACGCGACCGTGAGCACTGGGCGGAGCGGCTGGCCGGACTGCCGGACCCCGTGCGGCTCACCTCGCGCACCGCCGCCCCCACCGCACCCTTCCTGCGCCGCACCGTGGACCTCACGCCCGCCGAGGCGCAGGACCTGTCCGCGTCGGCGGCCCGGCTGGGCATCTCGCGCACCGACCTCCTCGTCGCCGCGGTCGCCGCCTACCTGCACCGCGTGACCGGCGCAGGCGACCTCGTCCTCGGACTGGCCACCATGAGCCGGGCCGGCAGCGCGGCCCTGCGCACGCCGGGCACGGCCTCCGACATCCTGCCGCTGCGGGTGCCGGCCGCGCCCGGGACACCGGCCGGCGAGTTCGTACGGACCGTCGCCGACGAGGTCCGGACGCTGCGCCGGCACCAGCAGTACCGGGGGGAGTTCCTCCGCCGGGATCTGGGGCTGCTGGGCAGCGACCGGCGTGTGCACGGGCCCGTGGTGAACATCGTGCCCTTCACGGAGGACCTGGTGTTCGCCGGCAGCCCGTCCACCTCCCACCACCTGTCCGGCGGCGCCGTCGAGGACCTGCAGATCTCCGTGCGCCCCGGGGCCGACCCGAACGGACTGTGGCTCGCCTTCGACGCCAACCCCGCCCTGTACGACGAGAGGGAACTCGTCCTGCACCTGGAGCGGTTCCTCCTCGTGCTGCGCCAACTCGCCGACGCGCGAACCGAGATGCCGCTCGCGGACACCTCGATCCTCCTCCCGGGCGAACATCCCCAGGACACCGCCGCCCCGGAGCACACCGTCACCACGACGCTCACCGAACGCTTCGAAGCCCAGGCCGCGCGCGTGCCCGGGCGGACGGCCGTCTCCTGCGAGGGTGAGACGCTCAGCTACGCTCAACTCAACGCAGAGGCGAACCGGTTGGCACGTCTGCTCGTGGAGCGCGGCGCGGGGCCAGGCCGTGTCGTGGCGCTCGCCCTTCCCCGCGGACTCCGGCTGGTCCCGGCCCTGCTCGCCGTGCTCAAGACGGGAGCCGCCTATCTTCCGCTCGACACCGGCCATCCCGCGGAGCGGCTGCGCCTGGTCATGGAGGACGTCGGCCCCGCCGTCCTGGTGACGGACGCCGCCCACGCCGCACAGCTCCCTGCCTCGGCGACGCCGTCCGTCGTCCTCGGCGAGCCGGACGTCGACAGGGAGCTGGCGGCACACCGGCCCGACAACCTCACCGACGCCGAACGCACCGGGGCGACCGGCCCGTCCGACACCGCGTACATCATCCACACCTCGGGCTCCACGGGACGGCCCAAGGGCGTGCCCGTACCGCATGCCAACGTGGTCCGGCTCTTCGAGGCCGCCTCGGAACACTTCGCCTTCGGTGAGGACGACGTGTGGACCCTCTTCCACTCGTACGCCTTCGACTTCTCCGTGTGGGAGATCTGGGGCCCCCTGCTGCACGGCGGGCGTCTGGTCGTGGTGCCGTACGCGGTGAGCCGCTCCCCCCGCGACTTCCTGCGGCTGCTGCACGACGAGGGGGTCACCGTCCTCAACCAGACCCCCTCGGCCTTCGAGCAGCTGATGCAGGCCGACGCCGAGGCCGCCCCGGACGGAGCGCGGCCGTCGGCCGGCGCGCTGCGGTATGTGATCTTCGGCGGGGAGGCCCTGCGCGCCGGGCGGCTGCGCCCCTGGGCCGGCCGGCACGGGCTGGACGCGCCCGCACTGGTCAACATGTACGGGATCACCGAGACCACCGTGCACGTCACCCACCACCGCGTCACACGGGCCGACCTGGACGATCCCCACGGGGCGAGCGTCATCGGCCGGCCGCTCGCGGACCTGCGCGTCCACGTCCTCGACCCGGCCCGGCGGCCGGTGCCACCGGGCGTGACCGGCGAGATGTACGTCTCGGGCCCGGGCGTCGCACCCGGCTATCTGAACCGTCCGGAGCTGACCGAGGAGCGGTTCGTGCCCGACCCGTTCGGGCTGCCCGGCTCACGCATGTACCGCACCGGTGACCTCGCCCTGCGCCGAGGTGACGGCACCCTCGAATACCTCGGACGTGCCGACCAGCAGGTCAAGATCCGCGGCTTCCGGATCGAGCCCGCCGAGATCGAGTCGGTCCTCACCCGGCACGCCTCCGTCGCCCGGGCGGCCGTCGTCGCCCGCGACACCGACACAGGCTCCGGCTCCGTAGGCATGGACGGTGGTGGCGGCGGTGGCGTACAGCTCGTCGCCTACGCGGTCCCCGCCGCGGGCCAGCGCCCCGCCCTCGCGGAGCTGCGCCGCCATCTCGCCGCGCACCTGCCCGAGCACATGGTCCCGGCAGCCTGCGTGCTGGTCGACGACCTGCCGCTGACCGCCAACGGAAAGCTCGACACCAAGGCGCTGCCGGCGCCCGACTTCGCCGCGTCCGCCGGTGGCGCTCGCCCCGGCACACCCCAACAGGCGCTCGTCTGCGCTCTGTTCGAAGACGTGCTGCGCCTCGCCGAGGACACCGTCGGACCGGACGACAATTTCTTCGACCTCGGCGGACACTCCCTCCTCGCCACCCGCCTGCTGGCACGGCTGCGTGCCGAGACCGGCATCGACATCCCCATCACCGTTCTGTTCGACACCCCCACGCCGGCCGCCCTCGCGGCCCGGCTCGCCGACGGACACGAGGGACCGCGGCTGCCGCCCCTCCGGGCCGCCGAACGCCCCGAGCGGGTGCCGCTCTCCTTCGCCCAGGAACGCATGTGGTTCCTCGACCGGCTGGGCGAGGCGTCCGCGACGTACAACATCCCGCTGGTCGTACCCCTGCGGCACACGCTCGACGTCCCGGCGCTGCGGACCGCCCTCGACGACGTCGCGGCCCGGCACGAAAGTCTGCGCACGGTGTTCGCGCAGGACGGCGACACCACCCACCAGCGGATCCTCCCGGCCGGTGAACTGCGGCCCGCGCTGCGGGTGGTGGACTGCCCCGCCGAAGAGGTCGCCGCCCACGTCGAAGGCGCGCTGCGCCACCGCTTCGACCTGACCCGGGAAAGCGCCCTGCGGGCCGCCGTGTTCGGCACCGGCACGGACCGCACGCTGCTCCTCCTCCTGCACCACAGCGCGGCCGACGGCTGGTCGCTGCGTCCCCTCGCGGACGACCTGGGCGCCGCCTACCGGGCACGGCGTGCGGGCGAGGCCCCGTGCTTCGAACCACTGCCGGTGCAGTACGCGGACCACGCCGTCTGGCAGCGTCGGCTGCTGGCACCCGCGCCCGCGGGACCGGGCCGTCTCGAGCAGCTCACGGGATTCTGGCGGAAGGCGCTGGCCGGGCTGCCCGCGGAGAGTTCGCCGCCCTCCGACCGGCCCCGGCCGGAGGTCACCGGCGGCCAGGGCGCGAGCGTGACGGCCACGGTCGACGGCGGCCTGCACCAGAAGCTGCTGCGCCTTGCCGACGCCGAGGACGCCAGCCTGTTCATCGTGCTGCACAGTGCGCTGGCCGCCCTGCTCACCCGCTGGGGCGCCGGTGAGGACGTGGCGATCGGCACACCGGTCGCCGGCCGCTCCGATCCCGCACTCGACGACGTGATCGGCCTGCTCACCAATACACTCGTGCTGCGGACCGACACCTCGGGCGATCCCCGGTTCCGTGACGTGCTGGCAGCCGCCCGGGAGTTCGACCTCAGGGCGCTGGACCACCAGGAGCTGCCCTTCGACCGTCTGGTGGACGAACTCAACCCGCCGCGCCATCCGGCGCGCCACCCGCTGTTCCAGGTGATGCTGGCCCTGCAGAACAACGAGCGGGCCCTGCTGCGGCTCGCGGACGATCACGTTCCGCTGCGTCCGACGCCGACCGGGACCGCCAAGTTCGACCTCTTCGTCGACGTCCTCGAACGGTACGACGGGCAGGACGCGCCCGACGGCCTGGAACTGCACGTCGAATACGCGACCGACCTCTACGACGCGGGCACCGTCGAGGAGTTCGTCCGGGATCTGCGGGCACTCCTGGACGCCGTGTGCGCCGACCCGGACGTCCGTGTCGGCGCCCTGCCCGCGCCCTCCCGGCGGTCCGTCAGGACGGACACCGGCGGCTTCCGCGCGTCCGCCGCGACCGCGCTGGAACGCGAGGCACTGTCCGTCCCCGGTGTCCGCGACGCGGTGGTCCTGCCCGCGCCGGACGGCGGGGCGCCCACGGCCTATGTGGTCCCGCACCGGGCAGGCGCCGCCGACCAGGTGGAACAGGCCCTCGGCGGCGGCGCCCCGGCCCGGATCACCGCGGTGAGCGACCTTCCGCGCACCGCCGACGGCCACCTGGACACCGACGCCCTGCGCACTCTGGTCCCCGTCGACCGGCGGAGCGCGGAGACCTGGCGGCGACAGCTCACCCGCCTCCCCGGCGTCCTCGGGGCGGACGTCCGTGTGGAGGACGTACCCGAGGAACTGGACCGCCGGCACGCCGGCGCGTCCCGGGCCCCTGCCCCGCCCTCGCCCGAACCGGACGGAACCGGGACGCGCACGTCCGCCGTGCCCGCGCTCAGCGAGGGTCCCGCACTGCCGGAGCCGTCGGTGCCCGACTGGGCCGGCGCGCTCACCCGCGCGGCCGGCAGCCCCCACGGTGAGATCGTCCACGTACGCGCCGACGGCAGCGAGACGCGGCGCGGTTACGCCTCGCTCGTGGCGGAGGCCTCACGGGTCCTGGCCGGGCTGCGCCGGGCGGGGCTGCGACCGGGCGACCGGGTGATCCTGCAGTGCGGCGACAGCGAGGACTTCGTCGCCGTGCTGTGGGGCTGCATCCTCGGCGGCTTCGTCGCCGTGCCGCTGACCGTGCCCCCCTCCTACGCCACCGCGTCGGCCGCGGTCACCAAGCTCGAAGGCGTCTGGCGGATGCTGGACCGCCCCTGGATCGTGGCCTCGCCGGACTGCGAGGCCGGACTGCGGGAACTCGCTGCCCGGCAGGAGTGGCCCGACCTGCGGCTGACCACCGCCGACGTCCTGCGGGACGCCCCCGAGGACCGCGACTGGCATCCCGCGCGGCCGGACGACCTGATCCTGCTGCTCATGACGTCCGGCAGCACCGGTCTGCCGAAGGCCGTACGGCTCACCCATCGCAACGTGCTGACCCGTTCCGCGGCCACCGAGGCCATGAACTCGCTCGGCGAGCGCGATGTCACCCTCAACTGGATCCCGCTGGACCACGTGACCGGTGTGGTGATGTTCCATCTGCGGGACGTCTACCTCGGCTGCCGCCAGGTCCACGCGCCGACCCCGTGGATCCTCCAGGACCCGACGCGCTGGGCCGACCTCGCCCACCGCCACCGGGTCACGGTCACCTGGGCCCCCAACTTCGCCTTCGGGCTCCTCGCCGAGCACGAGGACCGGTTCGGGGACCGCGACTGGGACCTGTCCCCCATGCGTCTGGTGATGAACGCGGGTGAGGTCGTGGTCGCTTCGGCGGCTCGCCGGTTCCTGCACGCGCTGCGGCCGTTCGGTCTGCCGCAGGACGTCATGCACCCCGGCTGGGGCATGTCCGAGACCTGCTCGGTGGTCACCGACTGCGTCCTGCCGGGCGAACCGCCCGAGCACGACGAGCCGTTCGTCAGCTGCGGCCTGCCCTACCCCGGCTTCGCCATGCGGATCGTCGACGAACAGGACCGGCTCCGCTCCGAGGGCGACGTCGGACGGCTCCAGGTGCGGGGCACGTCCGTGACCGGGGGCTACTACGACAACGCGCGGGCGAACACCGAGTCGTTCACGGACGACGGCTGGTTCGACACCGGCGACCTGGCGTTCCTGCGCACGGGCGAGCTGTACATCACCGGCCGCGCCAAGGACGTCATCATCGTCAACGGCGTGAACCACTACAGCCACGAGATCGAGGCCTGCGTCGAGGAACTGCCGTCCGTCGTACGGAGTTTCACCGCCGCCTGCGCGGTGCGCTCGGACCCCTCCGCCACCACCGACGAACTCGCCCTGTTCTTCCGTCTCGCCCCCGGACAGGACCCGGCGGCCGCGCTGCGGGAGATCGGCGGCAAGGTGACCCGCGAGATCGGGGTCAGCCCCGCCTTCCTCGTCCCCGTCCCGGCCGAGGCGATCCCCAAGACGGAGATCGGCAAGATCCAGCGGACCAAGCTGCGCAAGAGTTTCGAGGCCGGTGAGTTCGACGCGGCCGTGCGCGAGTCCCAGGTGCTGCTCGGCACGGCCGAGACGCTGCCCGACTGGTTCCTGCGTCCCGTGTGGCAGCGGGCCCGCTCCCTGCGTCCGGCCACTCGCCCTGCCGGGCATCACACGCTCGTCCTGGCAGGGGACGACGCGCGCACCGAGAGCACGGTCCGGCACATCGCCGGCCGGCTGCGCGCCGGGGCCGGACTGTGCACGATCGTCACCCACGGCCCGGCGTACGAACGGCTCGACGCCGCCCGCTACCGGGTCCGCCCCGGCAGCGAGAGCGAACTCGCGGCGCTGCTGGCGCACCTGGCCGCGGACGGGCGCGCGGTGGACACCGTCCTGCACCTGCCGGCCCTGCACGACGACCACGGCACGGTGCCTCCCGTCGGTCAGGACAGCGCCGAGTCGCTGCTGGTGCTCGCCCGCTCGCTCGCCGGGCGGCCGGGTCCGCACCGCCCGGTGAACCTCCTCCACGTGACCACCTCCGCCCAGGCCGTCACGGCCGACGAGGTCCCCTCGCTCGCCCACACCGCCGCGGGGGCCCTGCTCAAGTCGCTGCGGGAGGAGCTGCCGTGGCTGCGGGGCGTCCATCTCGACCTCGCACCCGCCGACGCCGAGGAGGCGGCCGACACCATCCTCGCCGAGGTCTCGGACCACCCCGCCGACGCCGAGGTCGCGTGGCGCGACGGGCACCGGCACGTCCGCCGGCTGGCACCGCTGCCCGATCCGCTCCCCCGCAGCGCGCCGCCCGGGAACGACGGCTTCCATCTCGTCAGCGGCGGTCTGGGCGGGGTCGGCAGCGAGATCGCCGCGCACCTGCTCAGGACACCGGGCACGCGACTCCTGCTCCTCGGCCGCACTCGGCTGCCCGACGAGGCGACCTGGCAGCGGCACCTCGACGACGCGGGACCCGCCGCCGGGCGCATCGAGGCGCTCCAGCGGCTGCGCCGGCTCGGCGAGGTCCGCTACGAAGCCGTGGACGTGACCGACGCCGGGCAGGTGAGGCGAGCGGTCCGCGACGCCGCCGGCACGTGGGGCACAGGACTGACGTCGGTGCTGCACCTGGCCGGAGCCTTCGACGAACGGCCCCTCCAGGACCTCTCGCCGGCCGACTGGCGGGGGGTGATGGACGCGAAGGTGCGGGGCGCCTGGACCCTGCACCGGGTCGCCGCCGAGCACCCGGTGACCTCCTTCGTCACCTTCTCCTCCGTGAACGGCTACTTCGGCGGCTCGATGAACGCCGCCTACTCCGCGGCCAACGCCTTCCTGGACGGCCTGGCCGTGCACCGGCGCAGGTCCGGACTGCCCGGGCAGAGCCTGGCGTGGAGCATGTGGCGCGAGCGCGGCATGAGCCTCGGCTACCAGCTCGTCTCGCTCACCGAGGCCCGCGGCTACCGGGTCCTGGACGCGGCCGCCGCGCTGCGCTCGTTCGACCTGGCCCGCACCGTCGACGAACCGCACGTCCTGATCGGCGCCGACCGCACGGCGCCCTGGGTACGCAGTCATGTGGTGGCCCCCGTACGGCAGTTGCGGCGTCTGAGCGCACGCGTCGGGCTCGACGACGGCACCGACCTGGGCGCCCTGTACACGGCCGCGGCGGGCGCCGCCGAGGCGAGCGGGGCCGGTGGTGCCTGGGTGCTGCGCTCGGCGGGCACCGCCGCACAGCCGTCGGACGGTGATCCCGGAGCCGGGGACGGACTGCGCCGGCTGGAGAGCGAACTGGCAGCGCTCTGGTCCACGGTCCTCGGACGCGACCGCGTGGCCCGCGACGAGAACTTCTTCGACCTGGGCGGCAACTCGCTGCTGCTGGTCACCGCGCAGACGACGATCAACAAGGCGCTGGGCTGCGAGCTGACCGTCGTCGACCTGTTCGCACACCCCACCGTGCGGGCCCTCGCCCGGCACCTGACCGAGCGTGGCGTCACGGCTCCCACGGCACCGGGTCCGGTCCGGCAGGAGACGCCCGCGCCCCCGCCCGGGCCAACGGGTCTGGAGCGGGCCAAGGAACAAGCACAGCGGCAGCGGGCAGCCCGCACGGCACGCCGCTCCGCACGGGAACGGAAGGACCGAGGCCATGCATGAGACGACCGGCCCCCGGGACACTGACGGGACGACGGACCCGCAGGACGGTGGCGCACCCGCCGTCGCCGTGATCGGCATGGCGGCCCGCTTCCCTGGCGCCGACGACGTGGACGCCTTCTGGGACAACCTCGCGAGCGGCCGTGAGTCGATACGCCCGGTGACCGACGAGGAGTTCCTGGCCGCGGGGGGTGATCCGCGCGACCTCGACGACCCCTCGCTCGTGCGCATGGCGTCGGTCGTGGACGGGATCGACCTCTTCGACTCCGGGTTCTTCGGCTACAGCCCCGCCGAGGCCGCCGTCGTCGACCCGCAGCAGCGGCTCCTGCTGGAGACCGCGTACCACGCCCTGGAGGACGCGGGCGGCCCCGGCGGGTCGAGCGCGGGGACGACGGGTGTGTACGCGGGCGGCGGAGACAGCCGCTACTACCCCGCGCACGTGTATCCGCGGTTCGCCGGGCAGCCCGGCACCGTGGACCTCGTGCACGCGGCCACCGCGAACTCGCTGGGTACGCTCGCCACCCGGCTCTCCTACGAGCTGGGGCTGACCGGGCCGAGCGTGTCGCTCCAGACGGCCTGCTCCACCGCCCTCGTCGCCCTGCACACCGCCTGCCAGGACCTGATCGAGTACCGCTGCGACACCGCCCTCGCCGCCGCGGTCTCCCTCAACCCCGCGGCGTTGCTCGGCTACCGGCACGTGCCCGACGGGCCGTTCTCACCCGACGGGCACTGCCGGGCCTTCGCCGCCGACGCGCGCGGCACCTCCTCGGGCGACGGGGTGGGCGTGGTGGTCCTCAAGCGCCTGGAGGACGCCCTCGCCGACGGCGACCGCATCCGCGCGGTGATCCGCGGGACCGCCGTCAACAACGACGGACGCCGCAAGGTCGGCTTCACCGCCCCGAGCACCGCAGGGCAGACCGAGGTCATCCTCGCGGCGCAGGCCCAGGCCGACGTCGACGCGGACACCATCGGTCTTGTCGAGGCGCACGGCACCGCCACCCGCATCGGCGACCCCATCGAGGTGGCCGCGCTCACCGAGGCCTTCCGGCAGAGCACGGAGCGGCGCGAATTCTGCGCCCTCGGGTCGGTGAAGACCAACATCGGACACCTCGGCGCCGCCGCGGGGATCGCCGGGTTCATCAAGGCCGTGCTGGCCCTGGAGCACCGCAAAATCCCGCCGAACCTGCACTTCGAACAGCCCAATCCGCTCATCGACTTCGCCTCGGGACCGTTCCGCGTGCCGACCACGCTGGAGGACTGGCCCGCGGCCGGCCACCCGCGCCGGGCGGCGGTCAGCGCCTTCGGAGTGGGCGGCACCAACGCGCACGTCATCCTGGAGGAGGCACCCGCCACCGGCCGGGACGCACCCCGGCCGCCCGAGGACGGCCGGCGGCACGTCCTGCCGCTGTCCGCGCGGACGCCCGGCGCGCTGCGCGGCCAGGCCGACGCCCTGGCCCGGCACCTGCGGACGCGCCCGGAACTGCGCCTGGACGATGTGGCGCACTCGTTGCGGGCCCACCGCCCCGCCCTGCGTCACCGGCTGACCGTCACCGCCGCGTCCGTCGACGAGGCCGTCGCCGCGCTCGGTGCCACGGGACCGGCCGGCCCGCCCGTCCCCGACGAGGCTCCGAAGGTGGCGTTCCTGCTGCCGGGCGGCGGCACCCAGTACCTCGGGATGGGCAAGGAGCTGTACCGCGACAACGACGTCTACCGCGACGTCGTCGACCACTGTGCCCGCATCCTGCGCCCGGTGACCGGGGAGGATCTGCGCACCTCCCTGTTCGAACGCGTCGAGCCCGGCAGCACGTCCGCGTTCCTCGGCCTCGTCGCAACCGAGTACGCGCTCGCCCGCACCCTGATGGAGTCCGGCGTGCGTCCCGACGCGCTGATCGGGCATTCGCTCGGCGAGTACACGGCGGCCTGCCTCGCCGGGGTCATGGACCTCGACGAGATGCTGCCGCTGGTCGCGGAACGCATCCGGCTCATCACCTCCGCGGGGGGTGCGACGGTCGGCGTGGCGGCCTCCGCCGAGAGCCTGCTGCCCCTGCTCGACGACGAGCTGTCCCTGGCCGCGGTCAACGGGCCCGCCGCCTGCACCGTCGCCGGGCGGACCGACGCGGTGACCCGGCTGGAGGCGGAACTGGCGCGCCGCGACGTGCCGTTCCGCAGGCTGCGACTGCCCGCCGCCGCCCACTCCCACGTCCTCGACCCCATCCTGGAGACCTTCGCGGGCCACCTGCGTTCCCTCACCCTGCGCCCGCCCCGCATTCCCTACGTCACCAATGTCACCGGCGGCTGGGCCACCGACGCGCAGGCCACCGACATCGGGCACTGGATCGACCACACCCGCCGCACGGTGCGTTTCGCGGACGGCATCACGGCCCTGTGGCAGCGTCACCGCCCCGTCCTGGTCGAGATCGGCCCCGGCGACAGCCTCTCCAAGCTGGCCCGCGCCCAGCTCGCCGCGGAGGATCCGGTCACGGTCACCACGATGCGGCACGCCAAGGCCGACAGCCCCGACGGATTCGTCCTCGCCGAGGCGCTGGGCCGGCTGTGGAGCGCGGGTGTCGACACGGCGCTCCCCGACGGCACCGGCACCGAAGTCCCGCCCCGGCGTGTCCCGTTGCCCGGCTACGCCTTCGAACGCCACCGCCACTGGATCGACGCGCCGGGCGCCCGCCCCGGCCCCGACGCCCGGGAGACGGCCGCCTCCCCCGCGGTTCCGGGCACGGCACTCGCCCCGCGTCCGCGTCTGACCACGCAGCACGTGGCTCCGCGCACCGAACGCGAGCGGGAGGTGACCCGGCTGTGGGAGGAGACGCTCGGTATCGGCGGCATCGGGATCCACGACAACCTCTTCGACCTCGGCGGTGACTCCATGCGAGCCGTGCTGCTGGCGGGCCGGCTGCGCAGCGCGGGCGTGCTGGACGTGCCCGCCGCCTCGCTGCTGGCCACGCCCACCGTCGCCGGGCTGCTCGCCGCGGCCGGCGACGACACGGCTTCCGACCCGCTGCGGCCGCTGCTCCCGCTGCGTTCCGAGGGTTCCAGGACGCCCCTGTTCTGTGTCCACCCCGGGGCGGGAGTGTCGTGGCGGTACACCGGCCTTCTGCCGCATCTGGGCGCGGAGCAGCCGGTGTTCGGGATCCAGGCCGTCGGTCTCGACGGGACCCGGCCGCCGGCGCCGGACGCCGCGTCCATGGTGGCCTCGTACCTGGACCTGGTCCGCGACGTCCAGCCCCACGGCCCGTACCGGCTTCTCGGCTGGTCCTACGGCGGGTTCGTGGCGCACGCGATGGCGTGCGCGCTCCAGGAGCGGGGCGAGGAGGTGGAGTTGCTCGCCCTGCTGGACGCGCCTCTCCCGCAGGACGTCCTCTACTCCCCCGAGGCGGCGGAGCGGCAGGTCGCCGCACTGCTGATGCGGGTGGCAGGCCTGCCCGTCGGCCCCCGGGGCGACGTGCCCGACGTCGAGTCCGTCCTCGACCGCCTCGGGGCGGGCCCGACCGCCGGGGCGGCGGACTCCGACGGGGAGGCGGCAGACTCCGGGGAAAGGACCGCACCGGTGACACGCGAGCAGGCGGCCGCGATCGCCGCCGTCATGCGCAACAACCTGCGTATCGCACCGGAGTTCACCCCCGGTGTCTTCCGCGGAGACGTGCTGTTCTTCAGCGCGCTGGAGGAACCGTCCACAGCGTCCGCTCCGGCCGACCTCGCCCTCACCCCCGGCAAGGCGGACCGCTGGCGTCCGCATGTCGACGGCCGGCTCGACGACCACGCCGTGCCGTGCGGTCACTACGAGATGACCGAACCCGAACCGATCGCCAGGATCGGCGCGGTCGTCGCCAAGGCACTGCGTCCGGCGTCCGGCTGAAGCACCGCGCGCCGGTCCCGAGCCCCGTTCCCCCCACGCCGGACACACCCCGGCGGCCGGCCGGTTCCGCGGCCGGCGACGCCCCGACCCGCTCAGGAGATCACCCGTGACCTTGTCCCAGGACCTCTACGACCTCGGTGACGCACCGGACCTCGGTACCGCGCCCAAGCGGATGTACGCCTCCCTCATCCGCCGTGAGCGCTACGGACAGCCGCGCGACGCCTTCCGCACCGAGGTGGTGGACGTTCCGCCGGTCCGCCGCGGCCAGGTCCTGGTCAAGGTGATGGCGGCGGGCGTCAACTACAACAACGTCTGGGCCGCGCTCGGTTCACCGCTGGACGTCATCGCCGCGCGGCAGAAGGCGGGCGCCACGGAGGACTTCCACATCGGCGGCTCCGATCTGTCCGGCATCGTGTGGGCCGTCGGTGAGGACGTGCGCGGTGTCCGGCTCGGCGACGAGGTGGTCGTGCTGGCCAGCCGCTGGGACGAGTCGGCGCAGGACATCCGTCTGGGCGGCGACCCGGCCGCCTCCACGACGCAGCGGGTGTGGGGATACGAGGAGAACTACGGTTCCTTCGCCCAGTTCGCGGTGGTCGACGACTACATGTGCCACCCCAAGCCGGCCAGGCTGTCGTGGGCGGCGGCGTCCTGCTACATGGCGACGGCCGCCACCGCCTACCGTCAGCTGTTCGGCTGGCCGCCGCACACTGTCAGGCCCGGCGACCCCGTGCTGGTCTGGGGCGGCGCGGGCGGTCTCGGCAGCATCGCCATCCAGCTCGTACGGCACGTGGGCGGCATCCCGGTCGCGGTGGTCTCCAGCCGGGAACGCGGCGAGTTCTGCGTGAAGCTGGGCGCCGAGGGATACATCGACCGGCGGGAGTTCGACCACTGGGGGCGGCTGCCGGACGCGTCGGACGAGGCCGCCATGGCGCGCTGGCTGGCCGGGGCCCGGGCCTTCGGGCGGCGCTTCTGGGAGGTGCTCGGGGAGCGCCGGGCACCCCGGATCGTGCTGGAGCACTCCGGAGCCGACACCATCCCGACCTCGGTCTACCTGTGCGACAACGCCGGCATGGTCGTCATCTGCGGCGGCACCACCGGCTACAACGGCGACGTGGACCTCCGTTTCCTGTGGATGCGGCAGAAGCGACTCCAGGGTTCGCACGTCGCCGACGCCCGCGAAGGGCGGGAGATCACCCGGCTGATCGACCAGGGCATCATCGACCCGTGCCTGTCGCGGACGTTCGGCTTCGAGGAGATCGGCCTCGCCCACCAGCTCATCCATGACAACCAGCACCCCGCCGGGAACATGGCGGTACTGGTGAACGCGCCCGCCTAGGTCGTGTCCGCAAAGTCTCGTCGTCCGCCCGGAGGGCGGGTTCCGCGGCGTCTGGTGCGTGCTCTCGGCGTGCCGGGCGGAGACCCTCGTACTGGACGTACTTGGGGCTTCGCCCGGTGCGGCGAGAGTGCGTGCCAGGCGTCGCGGAACAGGCGGGACTTTGCGGACACGGCCTAGCGCCCCCGTTCGCAGACGGTGAGAGGCCGACGACGCGAAGTCATCGGCCTCTCGCCTCGAGGAGTGCGGTGTCGAACGCTACGGACACACCCAGCTGAACACACCCGTCGCGACCTTGCGGACACGGACGTCGACGCAGGTGCCGGAGCCGCCGCGGGCCTCGATCCTGAAGCCGGCCAGAGTGGGTACGGCTCGCAGGTCCCGCAGGGTTCCGGGAGGACGTGCCGCATCCGCACCGGTGTCCCCGGCCCCGTGCGACGGGAGGCCGCAAAGGGCCTTCCAGGCCGCCTCCTTGGCGGAGAAGAGTGTCAGCAACCGGGCGGGCACGAGGGCCGGGCCGACGGCGTGCAGCCAGTCCTCCTCGTCCTCGCGCAGCACGAACCGCGAGGCGGTCGGCGGCAGTTCACGCAGTTCCAGGTCGCAGCCCGGCGCACCGGACCGCCCCGGGCCGCGCGCCACCGACACCGCGACGCCCTCGCTGTGGGTGATCGAGGCCGCCAGCCCCGGCGGGAACACGGGCAGCCGGCCGGCCCGGGGGATGTCACCGCAGTCGAGCCCCACCGAACGCAGCGCCCGCCGGGCGGCGAGCCGTCCGGCCAGGAACTCGCGTCTGCGGGGCGGGATCATCCGGGCGGCCGCCGCGGCCTCGGCGGGCCCGGCGGGACGCGCCGCCGCCTCCGATTCCAGAGCGACCCCCAGGCCGAGGCCCGCGGCGGCGAGCGGTGCCCGCAGACGCGTCAACTCGGCCCTCACGTACGGCGGAAGGGAAACGCCGGCCCGGGCCCGCGGCCGGGTGTCCACGGCGTCAGGCCCGCAGCAGTTTCTTGATGATCTTCCCGGCGGGATTGCGCGGCACCTGCTCGATGAACTCGATCCTCCGGGGCCTCTTGTAGGGCGCGAGGTTCTCCGCGACGTGCCGCAGCAGGTCGGACGCGGCCGTGCCCTCCGCGGCGACGACGTACGCGAGCGGCATCTCTCCGTAGTCCTCGTCGGCGACGCCCACGACCGCCGCGTCCCGGACGGCGGGATGGGTCATGAGCACGCGTTCGATCTCCGAGGGGTACACGTTCTGGCCGGCCCGGATGATCACGTCCTTGCTCCGGTCGACGAGGTGGATGCGTCCGCCCTCGTCCATGTAGCCGAGGTCGCCCGTGAGGATCCAGCCGTCGAGGGTCACTTCGCGGGTGGCCTCGGGGTCGTTCCAGTAGCCCTGCATGATGCCCGGCCCGCGGACGATGATCTCGCCCATCTCCCCGCGCGGCACCTCCCTTCCCCGCTCGTCCACCGCGCGCGCGGACATGCCGGGGATGACGCGTCCGCACGGGATGCGTGCGCTCACGTCGCCCGGCTCGGGGTGTTCGTCGGGGCCGAGGGTGACGAAGGGGCCGCCCACCTCCGTCATGCCGTACACCTGGCGGAAGCCGCAGCCGAGGCGGTCGACGGCGTCGGCGTACACGTCGAGGGGCATCGGGGCGGCGCCGTAGAGGATCTCGCGGAGGGAGGACAGGTCGGTACGGTGCGAGGCCTTCGCCTGGAGCATGAACCGCAGCATCTGCGGGACCAGCCACACGTGGGTGGCCCGGTGCCGTTCGACGGCCGCGAGGGCACGCTGAGGCGTGAAGCCCGGCATCAGCACCAAGGTGGCACCCGCGGCCAGGTAGGTGAGACCCACGACCATGCTGCCGTGGTACAGCGGGCAGCAGTTGACCATCACGATGTCATCGGTGGGGCGGGCCTGCACCAGCCAGCCGAGCGCGATGGCGCGGAACGACGCCTCGTCGACGGTGACGCCCTTGGCCTGTCCCGTGGTGGCCGAGGTGTGCAGGACGGCGATCGGTGCGGTGTCGGGTACGCCGGGCAGGTCGCGGTGGTCGGCCACCGTGCCGAGCGCTTCGAACACGGGCTTGTCGAACGCCATCCGGATCCGCACGGTGGCCGGCAGCGAGGTGTGCCGGTCCAGCAGTTCGGATTCCCCCAGCACCGCGACGGCGCCGACCCGTTCGATGATACCGGCCACCTCGGGTACGGCCAGGCTGTGGTTGAGCGGCACGAACAGCGCGCCGAGCCGGGCGAGCGCGAAGTAGCTCTCCAGCACCTCGATCCGGTCCTGGGAGAGGACGGCGACGCGGTCACCGGCCTCGATCCCGAGCTCCGCCAGGCCGCGGGCGAGTTCGGCCGTACGGTCGTCGAACTGCGCCCACGTGACGCTGCGCCGCTCGTCGACCAGCGCGGTGCGGTCGGGAAAGCACTGGCGGTTGCGTTCCACCAGCTGCGTCAGCCACATCAGGCACCGCCGGAGGTTCCGGCGACGGTGTGCTCGGCGACGAAGCGCTCGTAGTCGGCGATCGTGTGCAGCTTCTCCATGTCCTCGGCGGTGATCTCCACGCCCGTCCGCTGTTCGACGAGCAGGACCAGGCGCACCAGGTCACCCGAGTCGATGCCGCTGCCGGCGAGGTCGACGTCGTCGCCGATGGCGTCGGCGTACTCGGCCGTACCGGTGAGTTCGACCAGCAACGTCCTGATGGTGCTCATGGTGTCCCCTTTCGCGGTGCCGCGGCCGGCCGTCGTCGCGGCCGAGCCCGTGTGTCGCAAGAAGAAGAGGCGCACGAGCCGTCACGCACTCCCCCGCCCCCCGGGTGACGTTCGTCACGCGTCCGGGCGGGACGGCCGGGGATAGCGCGGCTGCCCGGCGCCCTCTCTTCTCGGTGAGGGTTGCGCCCCCGGCCCGCGTGGCACGACGGCCGGCGGGCGATCACAGTCGAGGGAGTGGTGATGCCGGTGCCCAGGCAGTGCGTACGGGTCGGGACGGTGGGCGGGAGGACGACCGCGGGCCGGAGCGGCACCGCGATCCGGACCGCCGGCGCGAACGGCCCCGCGATCCGGACCGCCGGCGCGAACGGACCCGCGAAACGGACCGCCGGCGCGAACGGACCCGCGAACCGGAGCGGCACCGCCGGCAGGCTCGCCGTCCCCGGACGGAGCGGCATCACGGTCCGGTCCGGCACCGCCATGACCTGCGCCGGGCGAACCGGGGAGGGGCCGGTATGAGCGCGGCGCCGAACACGGCCGACCCGGCCGCCCCCGTCTCGGAGGCGGAACTCGCCGCCCGCTTCGAGGCGCTGCTGAGCGCGGGCGAGACGGTGGAGCCGCGGGACTGGATGCCCGACGGCTACCGGCGCATGCTGATCCGGCAGATCGCCCAGCACGCCCACTCCGAGATCATCGGCATGCAGCCCGAGGGCTCCTGGCTCACCCGGGCGCCCTCCCTGCACCGCAAGTCGGTACTGATCGCCAAGGTCCAGGACGAGGCCGGCCACGGCATGTACCTCTACTCGGCCGCCGAGACCCTCGGGGTGGACCGCGCCGACCTGCTGGACGCCCTGCACCGGGGACAGCAGCGCTACGCGGCCACCTTCAACCACGCGGCGCTCACATGGGCCGACACGGGAGCCATCGCCTGGCTCACGGACGGCGCCGCGGTGATCAACCAGGCGCCGCTGTGCCACACGTCGTACGGGCCCTACGCGCGTGCGATGCGCCGGGTCTGCCAGGAGGAGGCCTTCCACGTGCGGCAGGGGTACGACCTGCTGCGGTCGCTGTGCGAGGGCACGCCCGCGCAGCGCGAGATGGCCCAGGACGCCGTGAACCGCTGGTGGCTGCCGGCGGTGGCGCTCATGTTCGGGCCGCCCGACACGGTCGCCGGAGGCGCCGACGCGCGCACGGCGGCGCTGGGTGCGGCCGTGTCGCGCCGGGCCATCGCCTGGGGCATCAAGCGGCACACCAACGACGAGCTGCGTCAGCGGTTCGTCGACCACTGCGTGCCGCAGGCCGAGCGCCTCGGTCTGACCCTCCCCGACGCGAACATCCGGTGGAACGAGGAGCGCGGACACTACGACTTCGGTCCCATCGACTGGGAGGTCTACCGCGGCGCCCTCGCCGACGACTCGCACTGTGCCCGCCGGCGGCTTGCGCACCGGGTCGCGGCGCACGAGGACGGTGCCTGGGTCCGGGAGGCCGCGGCCGCGTACGCGGCCCGCGGGCCCCTCGACGCACCGGACGCGGGGGACCCGGACGACCAGGGTGCCGGCCGTACGAGGGAGCCGGCCGCATGAGCGCCGCGGGTACGCAGGCACCGGCGTCCTGGGAGGTCTTCCTGCGTCCGCGCCGAGGGCTGTCCCACCAGCACGTGGGGTCCGTGCGCGCGAGCGACCCGGACATGGCCCTGGCCCACGCCAGGGATCTCTACACACGGCGGGGCGATCCGCTGTCCCTGTGGGTCGTCCGCTCGGACGCGGTGCACACCGTGTCCCCCGACGAGCACGACCCGTACTTCAGCAACGCCAGCCACAAGCCCTACCGCTACCCCGAGCAGTACGCATCGCCGACGGAGGGAGGCGAACACGATGACTGAGACGTACGACGCCACCGCCCCGGCGCCCTCGTGCGCGGGCACCGAGGACGGGGATCTCGCCCGGTTCACCCTGTGTCTCGGCGACGACGCCCTGATCCTCGGGCAGCGGTTGTGCCAGTGGATCACGCGGGCGCCGACGATCGAGGAGGACCTGGCGCTGTCCAACATCGCCCTCGACCTCGTCGGCCACGCCCGCACCCTGCTGGCGTGGAGCGGACGGCTGGACGGCAGCGAACGCTCCGAGGACGACCTCGCCTTCGGCCGCACGGAGCGGGAGTTCCGCAACGCCCTCCTCCTGGAGCTGCCGGGCGGTGACTTCGCCGCGACCGTGGCCCGCCAGCTCACGTACACGCACTACGCCGTACTGCTCTACGAGGCGCTGGCCGGCTCCGCCGACCGGGAGCTGGCCGCCTTCGCGGTGCGGGCCGCGAAGGAAACGGGCTACCACCGCCTGCACGCCGACAACTGGACGGTGCGGCTGGGTCTCGGCACGGCGGAGAGCGCCCGCCGCATGCAGGCCGGCCTGGACCGCGTGTGGCCCTACACGGCCGAGCTGTTCGACGAGGACGACGCGGTGCGCCGGCTCGTCGGGACCGGGACGGTCCCCTCTCCCGGTCTGCTGCGGACGGGCTGGCAGGAGAGTGTCGCCGCCGTCGTGACCCGGGCCGGGCTTGCCGTGCCCGCACCCGCCTGGACCGCGCGGGGCGGACGCGAGGGCCTGCACACCGAGGACTTCGCTCCGCTCATCGCCGAAATGCAGTCGGTGCACCGGCAGTTCCCGGGAGGCACCTGGTGACCGGCCCGAACCACGCCCCGGTCACCGGCCCGGCCGTCCCGCTCACCTGCTCGCCCGCCACCGGCCCGGCCCTCCCGGCCGCGTACCCGCAGGCGCCGGACCCCGGTGCCGGCGGGGAACGCCCGGCCGCCTCCGCGCGCCGGGACGTCGCGGAGGTGCGGGCCCGCGTGGAGGCGCTCCCGGATCCCGAGCTGCCGATGATCAGCCTCGGCGAACTGGGGGTGATCCACTCCGTCGCCGCGGCAGCCGACGGAAGCCTGGAGGTGGAGCTCGTCCCGACGTTCCTGGGGTGCCCGGCGCTGCCCGCCATCGCCTCCGCGGTCGAGGAGATCCTCAGGGACTGCGGCCACACCGACGGCCGCGTGCGCCACGTCCTTGCACCGGCCTGGAGCACGGACCGCATCACACCGTCGGGCCGCGCCAGGCTCGCCGCCCACGGCATCGCCCCGCCCGCTCCCCGGAACGCGCCCCAGCCGGTGCGCCTCGGACTCGGCGTGCCCTGCCCGCACTGCGGCTCACACGCCACCCGGCCGCACAGCCCCTTCGGGCCCGCACGCTGCCAGTCCATGCTGCGGTGCACAGCCTGCCGGGAGACCTTTCCCCACCTGACGGCGATGTGAGACGACCCATGAACCCAGTTCCCGTCGCACAGCACAGCGGACCGCTCGACGCCCATGGGACCGCGGACCGCCGCACCGGCTGGTTCCGGCTCCCCGTCACCGGGCTCGACCGCCTGACGGACAACGCGGTGGCGGTCACGCTGGACGTCCCCGAAGCCCTGGCGGCCACCTTCGCCCACCGGCCGGGTCAGCACGTCGTCGTACGGCACCGGCGCGACGGCGGTGAACTGCGGCGCAGTTACTCGATCTGCCCGCCGCCCGACGCGCCGGACGCCCTCCGCCTGGTCGTCCAGCGCAACACCCCGGACGGTTTCGGCAACTACGCGCTGTCGGCGCTGAAGGAGGGCGACCGGCTCGAACTCTCCCCGCCGGGCGGCCGGTTCGGCCTGCCCGACAGCACCGGCGGGCACCACGTCCTGATCGCGGGCGGCAGCGGCATCACGCCCCTCGCGCCCATGGCCGCCGCGGCCCTGCGTGAGGACCCCGGCTGCCGCGTCTCGCTGATCCATGCGGTGCGCAGCGCGGGCGACGCTCTCCTGTCGGACGAACTCGCCGTCCTCAAGGACGCGTTCGTCGACCGCCTCACCGTGCTGTACGTCCTCTCGCGCGAACGCCGCGAGAGCGATCTGTTCACCGGGCGCGTCGACGCGCCGAAACTGCTGCGTCTGCTCGCACTGCTGGACGTACGCCCCGGCTCCCCCACGACGTTCGCCCTGTGCGGGCCGTACGGGCTGCTCCGGACCGTGAGCACGACGCTCGCGGCGTGGGGCGCGCCCCCGGACCGTGTGCGCTCGGAGCTGTTCTCCGCCGCCGGGGCGCCGGCCGAGCCGGCTCCTGCCGCCGCGGCGGTCCCCCGGGGCCGGGTGACGGCGGTGCTCGGCGGCCGTACCAGCGTGGTCACCGTGCTGCCGCAGGACGAGGTGATCCTCGACGCCGTGCTCCGTCAGCGCCCCGAGGCGCCGTATGCCTGCCGCGACGGTGTGTGCGGCAGCTGCCGGGCGAAGGTGACGCGGGGAGCCGTGACGCTGGGGTCCCAGCACGCCCTGGACGCCCGCGACCTGGCGGCGGGCTACACACTCGCCTGCCGCGCCCGCCCGCGCACCGACGACCTCACGCTGGACTTCGACGCCTGACCGCCGTCCCGTCCTCGATCCCCCGTCCCTTTCCGCCCCGTCGTTCCCCCTTGCACGTTGCACGTTCCACCGAAGGAGAGCATCTTGCCCAGCACCCTGCGGCACGAAGGCAGAACCGCCCTGGTGACCGGCGGCAGCCGCGGCATCGGCAAAGGCATCAGCCTGCGGCTGGCGCGGGAGGGCGCCCTGGTCGCTGTGCACTACGGCCACCACCACGAGGCGGCCGAGCAGACGGTCAAGGAGATCGAGGCCGAGGGCGGGCGCGCGTTCCGCGTGCACGCCGAGCTCGGCGTTCCCGGCGACGCCGACGCCCTCTGGGCCGCCTTCGACCGTGAAATGGCCGCCCGGGGAGCCGAACCCGCCCTGGACATCCTCGTCAACAACGCCGGCATCACCCTCCCCCGCACCATCGAGCACGTCACCGAGGACGACTACGACAGGGTGTTCGCCATCAACACGCGGGCGCCGTTCTTCGTGATCCAGCGCGGCCTGCGGCGGCTGCGGGACGGCGGGCGGATCATCAACATCTCGTCGGTGGCCACCCGGGTCGCGTTCCCCGCGATCATCGCCTACACGATGACCAAGGGTGCCCTGGACACGCTCGCCCTGTCGCTCGCCAAGGAGTTGGGGCCGCGCGCCATCACGGTGAACACGGTCGCGCCCGGGTTCACCGAGACGGAGATCAATCCCACGCTCAAGAACCCGCAGATCCGGCAGGCCTATTCGGCCGCGTCCGTGTTCGGCCGGCTCGGTGCCCCCGCCGACATCGCCGACGTCGTGTCCTTCGTCGCGAGCGACGACGCCCGCTGGGTGACCGGCCAGTGGATCGACGCCAGCGGCGGCGTCCAGCTCTGAGCGCCGTCGAGGCGGCCCGGCACCGGACCGCGCACGGCACGCCCCCACACCGTCCGCCTCCCCGCCGCCCGCGGCCTTCTAGGAGTCCTGATGGAAGACGGCACGTCCGTACTCGCGGATCTGTCCACGGACGATCCGCTCACCCAGCCCTTCCGGGGCACGAGTCCCTACGACGACTACGTCCACGCCTCGGTCCTCAACTCGCTCCAGCAACCGCTCACCGAGGCGGCCGACGAGATGGGCTTCCTCGTCACCACCCAGGTGATGGAGCTGTGGTTCACACTGATCGTGCACGAGTGGCGCACGGCCCGGGAGTCCTTCGTCAAGGACGATCTGGACGCGGCCGTGGACGCGCTGGTGCGCAGTCGCCGCGCTCTGCGTGCCCTCGTCGCCTCCTGGCAGCCCATCGCCGCCCTGACGCCCGCTCAGTTCAACGGTTTCCGCGCCGCGTTCGGCAAGGCGTCCGGCTTCCAGTCCGCGATGTACCGGCACCTGGAGTTCCTGCTCGGTGAGAAGTCCGCCGCGCTCGTGCGCGCGCATCGGGGCGACCCGAAGGTCCACGAGGCACTGCGTGACGCCCACCGTGAACCCTCGCTCTACGACGAGGTCCTGATGTTCCTGCACCGCCGCGGCCTGCCGGTGCCGCAGCACGTCCGGGAGCGGGACGTCACCGAGCCGTACGTGATGGATCCCGGCGTCGTCGAGGTGTGGCGGCGGGTGTACGCCGGTCCGCAGCACGATCCGCTGCTCGCGCTGGGCGAGTTGCTCACCGATCTCGCCGAACTGGTCGCGCGCTGGCGGTTCGACCACGTCATGGTGGTGCGGCGGGCGATGGGCACCAAGTCGGGCAGCGCCGGATCCTCGGGACTGGCCTGGCTTGAACAGCGTGCCGCTCGCACGGTCTTTCCCGAACTCTGGGCGGTACGCGGTGACATCTAGGGTCATCTCCGCGTTCGCCGCGGAGGAGGAGAAGCGGGTGCTGAGCCTGAAGCCCGTCCTGGCGCCGCGGCACGGGTCGTACGGCGAACACCCCCACCAGGTCTACGACGCGTGGCCGGCCGCGGATCCGGCTGCTCCGCTGGTGATCCTGCTGCACGGCGGGTACTGGCGCTACGACCGCATGCATCTGACGCCGTTCGCCGCGTACCTGGCCCGGCAGGGGTTCTCCGTCCTGCTGCCCGGGTTCCGCAGGTCGGGTGGCGCGGGCGGCTATCCGGAGACCTTCGACGACATCGCGCGGATCGTGGACACCCTGCCCGAGGGGAGGCGCTACGTCCTGGCCGGTCACTGCTCGGGCGGCCATCTCGCCCTGTGGTGTGCGGCCCGCGGGCTGCTGCCGCAGGACTCCCCCTGGCACACGACCCGGCTGCCGGACGCCGTGCTGGCGCTCGCGCCGCTCACCGACCTCGCCGCGACCCGCCGTGACGGCCTGAGCAACGACGCGGCGCTGCAACTCCTGGGCGGCGAGGGCGTGTTCGAGGAGCGGCTGCCGCTGGTGGATCCGCTCGGCCTGCTCAAGGGGGCCGGCTCCACCGGGGTGCGGACCCTTCTGCTGCACGGCGAGGTCGACGAGGAGGTGCCGCTCTCGCAGTTCGCCGACTACGCGGCCGTCCACCGGGACCTGGAGACCGTAGTCCTGCCGGGGACGGGCCACTACACGCTGATCGAGCCGGACGCGCCGGCCGCACGGGCCGTCGCGGACACGCTGTGGCGTCTGACCGGTGAGTGGGGCGCGGTCCGGCCGGACGCCGCACCCGCACAGGACGGAGGGCGGCCGTGACGACCGCCGCCCACACGCTGGACGAGCAGGCCGCGGCCCTCGACGCCGACGACGTCCTGGCTCCGGTCCGGGAGCGCTTCCTCATCCCCGAGGGGCTCGTCTATCTGGACGGCAACTCGCTCGGCCCGCTGCCGGCGGCGGTGCCTCCGGCGCTCGCCGACGTCGTGCACCAGCAGTGGGGCACCGGCCTGATCCGCTCGTGGAACTCCCACGACTGGTGGCAGGCCCCGCTGCGGGTCGGTGACGCCGTCGGGCGTCTCGTCGGCGCCGCGCCGGGGCAGACGGTGGCGGGCGACTCCACCAGCGTGCAGCTCTTCACCGCGCTCAGCGCCGCCGCAGGCCTGCGCCCCGACCGACGGATGCTGGTCACGGACCCGGGGCACTTCCCCACCGACCGCTACCTGGCGGACTCGGTGGCACGACTGCACGGCCTGCGCGTATGCCAGGTGCCGCCGGGCGAACTGGAGCAGTATCTGGCCGCCGAGGGCGACGACGTCTGCGTGGTCAGCTACTCCCCCGTCGACTACCGGACCGGCGAGCTGTACGACATGGGGTCGCTGACCCGGGCCACGCACCGGGCCGGCGCGCTCTCCCTGTGGGACCTGTGCCATGCGGCCGGGGCGCTGCCGGTGCACCTGGACGCCCTCGGGGTCGACTTCGCGGTCGGCTGCGGTTACAAGTTCCTGTCGGGGGGTCCGGGTGCCCCGGCGTTCCTGTACGCCGCCCGCCGCCACCACGACGACTGGCGGACACCGCTCAACGGCTGGACCGGGCACGCGGATCCCTTCGGCCTCCGGCCGGACTACACCCCCGCGCAGGGGATCGCCCGGGCCCGGATCGGAACTCCGCCGATCCTGTCCCTGCTCGGCCTGGAAGCCGCGCTGAAGGCCTTCGACGGGATCGACATGGCGCAGGTCCGCGCCAAGAGCCTCTCCCTCACCGGCTTCCTCCTCCGCTGCGCCGAGGACATGCTGACCGGTCTTGGCTTCGAGCCGGTCACCCCGGCCGACCCGGACCGCCGCGCCAGCCAGGTGTCCCTGCGCCATCCCCACGCCTACGGCCTGATCCAGCCGCTGGCCGCCCAGGACGTCGTCGCCGACATGCGCGCACCCGATCTTCTGCGGTTCGGTGTCAACGCGCTCTACACCTCCCACCAGGACGTGCTCGTCGCTGTCCGACGTCTCCGGCAGACGGCGGCGACCGGCGCCTACGACCCGTCACCCGAGGGGGCGGGGACGGTGACCTGACGCCCGGGGCGCGATGGCCCGCCCCTGCCGGGCCGCACCGGCGCCCCACCACATCCGGCCGGACGACACCCGCGCCGCACTCGCCCGTTACCGAGCCGGCTTCGCCCCGTCCCGCTGGTCCGAACGCCCCCGCGTGCTGCTGTGCGTGGAGGTGGTGTGTGCCGGGACGCAGGAGGAAGCGGAGCGGCTCGCCGGACCCATGGACGTCGTCAAGGCCGGACTCCTCCAGGGACGGAGCGACGTTCCCTTCCCCTCGCCCGAGGAGGCGTCCGCGCACCCGTTCACGCCCGGGGAACGCCAGGCGCCGGCGAGTTCCCGGGCCCATCAGGCGCACGGCACGCCGGACACCGTGGTGCGACGCCTGACCGACGCGGACGAACTGATGCTGGTGACGCCGGTCTACGCCCTGGCCGACCGCCTGCGCTCGTACGAGCTGGTGGGACAGCACGCCGCACCGGAGCTCTGAGCATCGGGCGCGAGGGCCTCAGTCCCTGCCCGGCCGGATCGCCGCGGGTGAGGCCCGGGTCAGCTCCCCAACGAGCACGACCGGGAGTGCTCCCAGTACCTGCGGGTCTCCCGGCTGTCCTCGTCGGCACCGTCCGGTGCGCCGCAGGTGCACCGTCCGGCGGTGGGGTCGATGAGGTCGGCTGCCTCGCGATGCCCCGCCTCCCGGAGCTGCGTGGCCAGTTGGTGCGCGTAGTCCTCGACGAGGAGCGCCGCTTCCCTGCCCGAGCGGCCGGTACCGTCGCGGCGAAGTTCCTGTACCAGTCTGGCGCGCGCCATCATGCGGGTCGGCTCCTTGTGCGGTCGGCCGCCGGTGCGTGCACGGTTCACCGGCCAACCTAACAAACCCTCCAGCCGACGTCGGACACGTCCGAACGCGTCACCCCATGACCGCGCGGGCCGCGTCCGGGAACGCCGGCCGGGTTCTCACGGCACGGGGTGCGTCGTCGTCAGGTCAGTTCGGGTTGCGGGGCCGGCTGCCGGACGGGCAGCGTCTTCGGTTCCCAGGCCGCGGTTGTCCGTATGTAGTTGTAGATGACGGAGACCATGGCGAGGAGGAGCAGGGGGCCGGCCAGCCACGGGTGTGCGGCCATCTCCAGAGGCAGACAGCGGTAGGACACCAGGAGTGCGACGCAGACCGTCGAGCCGTGGGCGACCAGTCGGATCCCCGACCGGTCCCAGCCGTGGTCGTAGGCGCGCAGCGCCCCTTCGATCGTGAGCGTGAACACCACGCCGGCGATGAGGTCGGCGCCGTAGTGGTAGCCGAAGCCGAGCGTCGCGGCGAGGGTGGCGATCAGCCAGAACGCGCCGGCGTAGCGCAGGGCGCGCGGGCCCTTGCGGGAGTGGATGAAGATCGCGGTGGCCCACGCGGTGTGCAGGCTCGGCATGCAGTTCCGCGGGGTGATCTTGTCGAACGGCATGAGGTGCGGGGCGCTGATCGGAGGCACTGTCCGCGGCCACAGGTCGGCCACGGCCCAGGGCGCGCTGGGCGGCATGTGCGGAGCCCACAGGCTGACTCCTTCCCAGTGCGCGGCGCCGGTGCCGTAGGCGAAGACCGGCCCGACCACCGGGAAGATCATGTAGAAGGCCGGTCCGATGAGGCCGATGGTGAGGAAGGTGCGCACGAGGTGGTGGCGCGGGAAGCGGCGCTCGGCGGTCACGTGGCGCAGTTGGTACAGCGCGACGACGACCGCGGCCACCGGGAGCTGGCCGTAGACGAAGTCGAGAGTGTTGAAGCCGATCGGGCCGGAGGCGGTGACGATCCGCCCCGCGAGCCAGGACGGGTTGCCCAGTGCGTGGTCGGTGACCGCCACGTACTGGTCGAGCACCATGGGCCGGGTCTGGGAGGTGAGGAAGAGCCAGGCGTCGCCCGTCTTGCGGCCCGCTATGAGGAGCAGGGCCAGTCCCACGCCCTTCAGCAGCAGGACGCGTTCTGGGCCGGTACGGCGGGTGACGGCAACGACCGCGCAGCCCAGGGTCACCCACAGCGCGCCGTTGCCGAAGGGGTGGCCGTCGGTCACTCTGATGTCGGCCACCCAGCGGACCGCCCAGAAGACGACGTCGACGCCGACCGCCGCGCCCAGCGCGATGAACCGCTGCCGCCAGGTGAGAACCACCATCATCAACGCCATACCGGCGTACAGCAGTCCGCCGGATTTGGGCGGGAACAGCACCTCTCGCGCCTGGGTGGTGATCGGACCCGGCAGGCCGTAGTGACGTACGGCGCATTCGAGCGCGACGAGGAATCCGAGAGCCGCGACCGCCGCTGCGGCCCACAGGCCCGCTTGTGGTTGACGCCGTATGTGTATCAATCCAGACCACTTCACTAGATACTGGTTGTGCTGTCGGTCCTACCCGCCCGGGCAGGACGAAAAAAACACCGCGCGGGTTCCGGCCCGGGTTCGGCCGTCGCCGTCCTGCGGTGTGGCCGGGGGCGGAACGGGGTGCGGCGGGCGTCAGGTGACGGTCGGCCAGCTCCGCAGCAACGCGGCGATCTTCCCGGCCGTGCAGGCGGGATCGAGGAGCAGGTCCTTGAGGGCGACGGCATCCTCTCGGACGGGCTTGACGGAAACCCCGGCCGCTTCCAGGTACATCACGCCGCAGGCGGCGGCGACGGCGAGGTTGGAGCGCTCCAGCCAGCGGCACCGGCCCAGCGTGTGCACCAGGGCGGCGGCCTTGGAGTAAGGGCCGTCATAGACGGACTGCTCGAAGAGTTCGGCCCGGTGGCGTGCGACTGCCGACACGGGGACGCCGTAGTCGTCAGGAGCCGGATCGTCTGCTCCGGCGGCCTCCGCGACCTGCAGGATCCAGGGAACGTCGATGTGCAGGTCCATCAGGCCGCGTGCGCTCCCCGAGGCGTCTGCTGGGCCTGTTCGGCCGTGTCGAAGACCGCCTGGTGTTCGGCCAGGAAGCGGGCGGCCGCGTCCACCGCCCGGGCGCGCAGGCCGCTTGCATCGTCCTGCACCAGCCTGGCCAGGTAGTCCCCGATACTCAGTCCCAGGTCGGCGGCGCGCTGCTTCGCGAGTTCCGCGACCTCTTCATTCACGCGCGCGCCCAGTTGTGTCTTCGCCATACCCGCATGGTAACAGCCGTTACCATGCCGCGTCGCGCGACATGAACCGCTGGTCCGCCCGCCCAGGACCGGAAGGTGCACAGGTAATGGCCAGGGCTCGTGGAAGCCCTGGCCATTACCTCACGCAGATGTCAGTGGTGCTTGCAGTCCCAGTAACCCTTGATCCACTGGTGGTCCCAGTGGCCGGGGACGTAGACCCACTTGTAGCTGTGGTGGTGCTCCCAGTAGCCCTGGTGCCAGGTGCCGTGACGGTCGTTGTAGCCCCTGTGCCAGGTCTTGTGGTCGACCTGCTTCTTCTCCCAGTGGCCCTTGACCCACGTCTTCTCCCAGTGCCCGTTCCTCCACTCGCACTTGTCGTGGTGGCCGTGATGGTGACCGGTCACCACGGTGGTGACGGAAGAAGGCGCGGGAGCCGCGTTGGCCGTTGTGGACATGCCGAGAGCGGCACCTCCGGTCAGCAGCCCCGTGGCTGCGGTTCCCACCACCAGCCGCCGGACTCGCATGGATGCTGTCATCGCACGAATCTCCTTGCCAGAGCATTGGCGAACACAACGAAACGGATGCCGGTCCTGTCCGCCGCTGCCGCGGTGCGGTGTGGCGGATACGTGACACCGGCTGCTCCGCTCTCCTGTTGTGTCGGACATGAGGGATTCGGAGCCGGGGCCGCACCGGATGACACAACGGGAAAAAATCGCAAAGGGATCGTTTGGTGAACCGGCGTCGTCGGCAGGTGACCCGGACCCGGTCGGCGCGTCCCGCTCGCGCTTCAGCCGCGACTGCGGGGTCGAGGCTTCGCGCCTTCCCGCCATCCGTCCGGGCGGCGGCTACGAATCACCTGCACAGAGGAATCATCGGTATTGAGGCCCTCAGAGGGGGCGGTCATGTCCACGATCGTTTCACCGCCGGTCACACAGCGGCACTCGGTTGCTCTGCCCTGCGGGCGGCGCGCACCCGCCGTGGCCCGCCACATCACCGAACGATGGCTGAAGACCGCCGACCGGCCGGATCGCATCGCGGACGCCGTGCTGATCGTCTCCGAGCTGGTGACCAACGCGGTCCGTCACACCGGTGACTCGTGCCTGCTGATCCTCACGGTCCAGGGAAGACAACTGGACATCGCCGTCGCGGACCACAGCGAAGAGCTTCCCGATCTCGGCTCACGGGCAGGAGCGGGCGATCATGGCGGCTTCGGCATGGATCTCGTCTGCCGGCTCGGTGAACAGGTCCGGGTCGTCCCCGCTCTCGGAGGCAAGACGGTCCATGTCCTGCTCCGTCTGGAGACGGGTTAGACCACATGGGTACGTGTGACCGGGTTCTCGGTCCGAGACGACGTCACCCGCACGCCCATGCCGCACTGCGCGGTGCTGCGGCCGGTGCCACAGTCGAACACGGCACACAGGGCGCTGCGGGCACACCGCGGATCGCAGCCCGACGTACGAGGGGAGCGGAGCTTGCCGCGCCGATCCGAGCTCAGCACACCAGCGGAGGAGCTGCTGCCGCGTGTCGCCGGAGGCGACAAGGAGGCGTTCACGGGGGTCTACGACGCCTTCAGCGGGACCGTCATGGGACTGGTCTGCCGCATTCTGCGCGACGCCGCCCAGGCGGAGGAGGTCACCCAGGACGTCATGATCGAGGTCTGGCGCACCGCGGACCGCTACGACCCCCGGCGGGGAACGGCCAAGGCCTGGGTGCTCACCCTCGCGCATCGCCGCGCGGTGGACCGGGTACGGGCCGCCCAGGCGAGCTCGGAACGCGAGCGGCGCGCCGGGCAGCTGCTCTCCGAAAGGGCCTTCGACCAGGTCGCCGAGGCCGTGCAGGACCATGACGAGCAGCGGCGCATCTACCGCTGCCTGGCCGCACTGACCCGTCTGCGACGGGTCCCTCTGGTCCTCGCCTTCTACCAGGGCCTGACCTACGTCGAGGTGGCCGACGCGCTGTCCACGCCCGAGGGCACGGTGAAGTCCCGCATGCGCGCGGGCCTGCTGCACCTGCGAGCTTGTCTGGAGGCCGGCGAATGACGCCCGAGGAAGACCCGCACCTCGCCGTCGGTGCCTACGTCCTGCACGCGTTGCCTGCGGCCGAGGAAGCCGCGTTCGAGAACCATCTCGCCGGCTGTGAGGACTGCCGCGCGGAAGTCGCCGAATCGCTGGAGGTCGTCACTCTCCTCGCGGGCGCGGAGACCGCCTCCGTGCCGCCGCACGTGCGCGCCCGCACCCTTGACGCCGTCAGTCGGATCCCTCTGGACCGGCCTCGGCGTCCGTCGGCGGCCAAGCACCGTGCCCTGCGCTTCGCGCTGACTGCGAGCATCGCCGCAGCCGCCCTTCTCGGCGGGGCCGCCGCGTGGCAGCACTCCCAGGCGGACGACGCACGCGCTCAGGCGACCCGAGCGCACGTCGCCGATCGAGCCCTCACCGACGTCGTGACCGCGCCCGACGCCACCCTCCACACCGGAGCGATGACCGGAGGAGGCACGGCAGCCGTCATCGTGTCCCGCTCCGAGGCCCGCGCCCTCTTCGCCGCTCACGACCTTCCAGCCCTCGCCGAAGACAAGGTCTACGAGCTCTGGTTCGCCACCACGGCGGACGACCTGCGTCCCGCCGGTCTCCTGCCGAGCGGGGCGAAGCAGGCTTCGCACGTCCTGCGGGGCCCCCTGGCCGGCGCTGTGGCTGTCGGCATCACCGTCGAACCCGCCGGCGGCTCCCGGCAGCCCACGACCGAACCCCTCGCCGTCATTCCCATCACGGCCTGAAGTGCGGCTCTCCGCCGTCCGGCCGGTGGTGGGTCAGGGGTGCTCGAAGCACTGGAGCACCCCTCCGACGAGGAAACAGAGCGCTCCCGCGAGAGTGCCCCAGTTCGCGATGTCGGCGTTCAGGACGCTTCCCGTCACGGGCCGGGTGAAGGCGGCCAGTGCGGAGACGAGGAAGAGCACGGATCCGAACTGGTTGACGGCGACGATCCACCAGCCGAGGTCGGCGCGACGCACGCCTGGCCGCCCATGGCACACCTCGACCAGCGCGAGGTGCCCCGAGATCAGGAAGAGGATGCATCCGACCATGTCGGGGGCCCAGATCAGCCTGTTCGTCTGCTGCGTCGAGAGCCCTTGGAGCAGAGAGCTCAGCAGGTTGATGCCGAACACCAGCGTGCCCACGAACAGCAGGAAGGTGCTCAGCCAGTCGATGCGGCCGGGTTCGTAGCTCCACCATCGCCGGCTCCGTGCGGCCGGCGCCCCGGCCCCGCTGTCCCGGCGGGGAGCATTGATCGCCTGGAGCAGTGACGCGTAGCCCCCCGTGTTGAAGAACAGACCGCCGGCGAAATAGATCCAGACGCCCGTCGCGCCGCCCGAACCGAACTGGGCCACCCCCGCTCCGGCGGCGAAGAGGGCCCCACCGACCGCGAACGCCCCCGCGGCAAGGGAATTCAGGCTGCGCAGCCGGGCGATCGATTCGTTGTCCGCTCTCCGGGAACGCTGCTCCGGCCCGCCTGGCGTCCGCACGGTGAGCAGGCCACGTTTGCGTGCCGGACGCGATTCCCAGACGGCGGTGCCACCGTTCTCAAGGATCCAGGTCAGCCGGGTGGTGAACGGCCCCGCTCCCTCGGCGGTCTCCTCCAGGTTGCTCACCCGCCGACCGTAGCCGTCCGGCAGCGGCTCCTTCCCCTTCGACGCAGCCCACTTGTGCACACATGTTCGCCAGTGGAACGGCATTGCGGCCGCTTGCCGAGCGCCCCCGGCCGCGGCTCGCTGCCGGGCCTGCCGCGAGGAGGCACCGCCCGGCCGCCGGGTGGGTAGAAGTGGCGCGACGCACCAGTCCGGCCTGCCACGACGCGGCACCAGGGGTGTATCCAGATCGTGTGGACCTTCCTCGGGAGTCAGGGCATGTCATCCGGTTGTGGAACGCGTCGAGCAGCCGGCTTGTTCTGCCTCTCGCCCTGATCGCGATCGTCACGGTCGTGGACATCCTTGCCCCTCCCGACGTTCACCTCGGTCCCTTCCTGGTCGCGGCACCCGCGATCACAGCGTCGTTCGCCGGCCCGCGGATGACGGCCCTGGTCGGCGCACTCGCGGTCCTTGCTCAGGGCACGGTCGGCGTCACCCGGACCAGCCTCACGGACCTCAACCACACCCTTCAGATCGTCGCCCTGGCCCTGATCTCCGTGCTCGTGACGTTCCTCGCCCATCTGCGCGAGCGTCACGAGAAGCAGTTGATCCAGCTTCGCTGGGTGGCGCAGGCGGCTCAGGAGGTCGTACTTCGACCTCTTCCGCGCCGGATCGGTCCACTCCGTCTCGCGTCCGTCTACCTGGCGGCAGAAGCCGAGGCGCAGATCGGCGGCGACCTGTACGCCACGGCGCGCACCACGCACGGCACCCGCGTCCTCATCGGCGACGTCCGCGGCAAGGGCCTGGAGGCGATCGGGGATGCCGCCCGCCTCCTGGGCGCCTTCCGAGCCGCGGCGCACCGGCAGCCCGAACTGCCGGCTCTGGTGGCTTTCCTCGAGGACGCTGTCTCCTCGGACCTCGACACGCCGGGCGACTGGGACGACGACATGGAGGGGCTGGAGGCCTTCACCACAGCGGTCGTCCTGGACATCCCCGACCACGCCACGAACGTCTCAGTGATCAACTGCGGTCACCCGCCGCCACTGCTGTGGTCCCGGGGCGACGTCCACGAGCTGGGGGTGCGCCGGCCGGCGCCGCCACTGGGGCTGACCGGACACGTGGAGAACCCCTTTTCCGTCCAGGACTTCACCGTGGCCGACGGAGACATCATCCTGCTCTACACGGACGGGGTCACCGAAGCCCGCGACGGCAAGGGAGACTTCTACCCGCTGGCCGACCGGCTCGCCGCGTGGTCCGGGCAAGGACCGGACGCTCTTCTCCGCTACCTGTGCGACGACCTCCTGACCCACGCGCGCCGAACCCTGGGAGACGACGCCGCTCTCGTCGCCATCGAACGCGTTGCCCCGAGCGAGCCGTGACGTCCCGGTCCCTCCGGCGAACGCCCGCCGCGGTCGTACGCCGTCGGGCTGGCAGCCGTGTCGTCCTGGACGAGCCGGCGACCCGGCCCCAGGGCCCCGTAGCCAGGCAGGGGCGGGCCACCCGTCTGGTGACCGCCCCGGCCTCAGTCCTGCGGCCAGTCGCTGTACCGGATCCGCGCGAGGTCCCTGATCTCGCCGAGGGTGCCCCACTCGTTCTTCCCGAGCCGGGACAGCGGCCGCAGGAGGTCGATCCGCGGATGCCCGTCCACGACGGTGTCCGCGCGCACCGCGGCGTGGACGACGCGCCCCAGCACGACCGTCGAGTTCCCCAGGCACAGGGTCGCGTGCAGCCGGCACTCCAGCGCCACCGGCGAGGCGGCCACCCGCGGCGGCCTCACCCGCAGCGAGGGTTCCCGCTCGATGCCCACCGCGTCGAACTCGCCCTCCTCACTGGGGAAGTCGGTCGCCGTCGCGTTGATCTGCTCGAGAAGCGCTTCGGGTGCGAAGTTCACGACGAATTCCCCGGTCTCCTCCACGTTGCGCAGGGAGTCCTTGCGCCCGACGGAGGTGAACTGCACGATCGGCGGGTCGGTGCAGGCGACGGTGAAGAACGAGTGCGGTGCCAGGTTGGCGGTCCTGCCGTCGCCCGTGAGCGTCGACACCCACGCGATCGGGCGCGGCACGACCACCGCGGTGAGCAGTTTGTAGAACGCTCCCTTGTCCATGGACTCGGGGGAATAGTCGATACGCATGTCAGGCAGTATCGCTGGCCTGACCGGCGCGGGTGTTACGAGGCCGGCGGAGTCCAGTCGCCGAGCCAGTCCGCGATCTCGTAGCCGGCGGCCGCCGCGTCGGACAGCTGCGGCCGGTCGGCGCTCGCCGCGCCGGATCCCGCGCCGCTGTTCCGGTACTCGGCGAAGCGGTCCTTCTTCCAGGAGAACCCGCCCATGTCGGTCCACGGTGTGGTCCTGACCGCGTCACCGAGCACACTGTCGCGCACGACCGCCTGGGGACGGAGGGTCGCGTCGCCGCCCGCGTGCCAGTTCCGGCCCAGGTAGAAGCTGCGGGCCGCCACGTCGCCGTTCACCTTGGAGTTCGTGATGAGGAAGCCCTTGAAGCCCGCCGGGGTCGACGGGGCGGTGACGAAGCCGGCCGAGGTGCCGTCCGCGCGCTTCTTCAGCGTGAAGGTGGAGCGGTTGAAGACGGCGGTCGCCCGGCCGAAGACGAAGTCCACGTTGCCGACGACGTACGAGTTGTCGACGTAGACCCGGGCCGGCCGGTCCTTCGAGGGGCTCTCCAGTTCCAGGGTGTCCTGGTCGCCGGTGACGATGACGTGGTTCAAAAACGTCCTGTCGCCCGAGGTGCGCAGCGCGACGGCCTGATGGCCTTCCTCGCCGCGGTGGGCCGCCTCGTCGAAGTCGTTGGAGACGGTGAGGTTGCGCACCTCGAAGTCCGGCGCGTCCGCGGTGAGCGTGGCGCTCCCGGAGGTGCCGTACGTTCCGCCGCCCGGCTTCGGCGTGCCCGCCGAGTGACCCTCGACGATCACCGTGTCCGCGGCGTGCTTGCCGGTGCCCCGGATCGTGACGTGCGGCTTGTTCGACGGCACCCTGACGGTCTCGCGGTACGTGCCCGGCGCGACCGCGACGATCACCTGCGAGGGGCTGTTCGCGGGTACGGCGTCCACGGCGGACTGCACGGTCCGGTACTGTCCGCTGCCGTTGCTGGCCACGGTGAGCGTCGTCGCGGCGGCTGCCTTCGTGGTGGTGCCGACGGATGCCTGGGGGCCGGTGCCCCGGCGCAGGATCGCGGGGACGTCGGCGGCGGGGTCGAGCGTGTACGCGTAGTACTTCTTGGGGTCGAAGGCCGTGCCCCCGCTCTCGTTGCGGCCGGTGGTGCTCTTGAAGACGTTTCCGCGCTGCACGAGCGAGGCCGTCCCGTCCCTGGTCACCGGGTTGCGCAGTCCCTCGAAGTAGCTGTTCTCCAGGACCATCTTCGTCCTGCCGCGCGCGTAGTTGCCGTACGAGGACGTGATGTCCGTGCCGGGGTCGTCCTGGAGGTAGTTGTTGTAGAGGTGCGCGTGGGCGACGTTGTCGGTGGACGGGTTGCGCTGTTCGGTTTCGCGGATCCAGTTGTGGTGGATCGTGATGTCGGCCGTGACGTTGTCGGTCCAGCCGATGCCGAAGGCCTTGTTCTCGTTGCTCAGCCTGTTCCAGGAGACCGTCAGGAAGGTGGTGTCCTTGCGGCTGTCGATGAGCCCGTCGGCCATGTGCCGCAGGTCGTTGTGATCGATCCAGACGTGGTGGGCGCCGTCCAGCTGGATGGCGTCGAAGTCGTGCTCCTTGTCGTTCCAGGTGCCCATGTAGGCGTCCCGGATGGTCAGGTTGCGGATGATGACGTTGTGCACGCCCTGGCCGAGGAAGAACCCGCCGCCGACGATGTGCCCGGACGTCCCCGCGCCCACGATCGTCTTGTCAGAGGCGACCTTGATCTCCTTGCCCTTGGGCTCCATCGTGATCGCGCCCGCGACGACGATGACGTACGGCTCGGCGGCGGTCGCGTACTTCTCCAGGTCCGCGAGCGTCTTCACGGTGACGGTTCTGCCGTCCCGTCCGCCGTAGGTGCCCTTCTGGCCGAGGGCGTCGACGGAGGCGAACCCGTCGGCCGCCTGCGTGGCTGCCGCCGGGGCAGGTGCCGCCGACGCCGTGGCACCCGCGTCGTCACCGAACACCCCGAACGCACCGCCGTAGGCGAGGCCGGCCGCGGCGGCCAGCGCGACGGGCAGGCCCACGACGACGCCCTTTCTGCGGCGTCCGTGGCGTGCGGGTGCGGTCCTGTTCTGCTGAGGGGTCATACCGACTTCCGTCCCGATCTGTGTGAGGGGTTCGGCTGTCGGTCGCCGCCGCTCGCGGGGAGGTTGCCGTCGTTCCGGAAGTTTCTGTCCGGCCGGCCGGGTGAGGCGGCGGCCGGTGCGGGTCGCGGCATCGCCGGCGATGAGCGTCAGGCGGGCTGCGGTGCCCAGACCCGTCCCGCGTAGTCCAGGAAGTTCCGCCCGAGGATCTTCTCGATGCGCCCGGAGCGGTAACCGCGCTTCTCCAGGAGGCGGATCAGTTCCCGGAACTGGTCCACTCCGCGCAGGTCGAGCACGAACGGGAGCGTGTCGGCGCGCTCCCCCGCCGCTCCGACGCCGGCCTGCCGGCGCAGGGCCACGTGCTCCGCGAGGTGCGCGCGGTAGGCGTCAAGATCGTCGATGGACGTGATGGTGCCGTCGGTGCCGATGCCGACGTGGTCCTCCCCGCACACGTTCACCGCGTGGTCGATGTGCTCGACCACGTCCGCCGCACCGGCGTGCCCGGAGAGGTGGAGGAAGGGCATGAAGTAGATGCCCACGAACCCGCCGCGGGAGGCGACCAGGCGCAGTTCCTCGTCGGTCTTGTTGCGGGGCAGGTCGGCCAGGGCCCGGCAGCCGGTGTGGTTGACCGACACCGGAGTGCGGGACACCGTCGCGGCCTCCAGGCAGGTGCGTTCCCCGCTGTGGGAGAGGTCGACCATGAGGTGCTGGTCGTTGAGCGCTTCGACCACGCGGCGGCCGAAGTCGCTCAGGCCCCGGTTGGACGGCGCCATCGACCCGTCGCCGAGGTGGTTGGCCTGGTTGTAGGTGAGTTGGACGACCCGCACGCCCAGCCCGGCGAAGGTGGCGACGCGGTCGAGGTCGTCCCCGACGGCGACGGCGTTCTGGAAGCCGTAGACGACCCCGATCCTGCCCTCGCGCCGGGCGCGGTGGATGTCGGCGACGGTGCGGACCTTGAGGAGGTCCGCCGCGTTGTCGCGGACGATCGCGTCCCATACGGCGATCTCGTGCAGGGTGTGCTCGTACGGGGGCAGGTCGCCCATGGTGTAGCCGAGGGTCACGTTGACGGCGGTGAGGCCCGAGGCGTGTGCGTCGGCCAGCGCGCGGGCGTCGATGGTGAGTTGCTCGCTGGAGGCGTTCAGTTGCGCGGCTGCCCCGGCCGACCGCGGAGCGTTGGGGTTGTCGAGTTGCCCCAGCGCGTTGATGATCATGGGGGTGGATGTCATCGGCCCTCCTCGGCCTCGTCACGGCGGGGCTGTCCGGCTGCGGATCCGGGGCGGTCGAACTCGCTGCGGGCGAAGCGGCGGCCGCGCTTGACGGTCAGGGTGACACTGCGCAGATGGTCGATGCTGCGCAGCGGATCGTCCCGCAGGACGGCGAAGTTGGCGAGTTTGCCCGGCTCGACGCTGCCCATGACGGCCTCGGCACCGGCGCTGCGGGCGCCGATCAGGGTGGCCGAGCGCAGTACCTGCGCGGGGGACATGCCGCAGTGGCTCACCAGGAACGCCAGTTCCTCGTACAGGGCGGGGAACGGGTCTTCGGCGTCGGTCTCGTAGTCGGTGCCGGTGGAGATGTCCACTCCGGCCCGGTGCGCCTGGGCCGTGAGTCGGGCCGCGAGTTCGCTGTTGGCGCGGGCACGCGCGGCGGCCTCCGGTCCGTCGCCGGCGAGGGCGTCACTCCGCCACATGCCGGCGGTCGCGTCGAGGACGGTTCCCCGCCGGCGCATCAGGGCGAACAGGTCCGCGAGGAGCGGGTCGTCGCCGTCGGCGAACCTCTCGTAGTCGACCGGGGGTTTGGCTCTGTAGCTCGTCAACGGCCCGTCGGCGCCCTCGAAGGCGAGGAGGGTCACGTGCGAGACGCTGTCCACGCCTGCCGTGACCACCTGCCGGGGAGAGGCGGGAAACACGGTGGCGTGGGCCCACACGGGGATGCCCTGACGGTGCGCTTCCGCGGTGATCGCGGCGACGGCCTCGGCATCGAGATCGGCGTAGACCTTGATCGCGGCGGCGTGGGTGCCCCGCGCCACGGCCACGGCCAGGCGCAGGTCGGTGTCGTCGGTGACGGCCTGCATCCACGGCACCGCTCCCGGGGTCTCGCCCTGGGACACCTGGTGGGTACGCGGGTCGCCGAAGAAGCCGGGGCCCGCCATCAGTGCGGCGTAGCGGATGTCTGGGCCGGGGATCTCGCCGACGAGGGTGGCTCTGGCGAGGTCGCCCACCTGCCGCAGATCGTCCGCCATGTCACGGATCGCGGTGACGCCGCTGTGCACGAGCCGGCGGAGCACCGCCTCGGCCGCAGGCCGGTCGGGAGGCGTCGCGATGTGCTGGTGGGAGTCGATCAGGCCGGGGATGACGAAGCATCCGTCGAGGTCGAACACCTCGGCGTCGGCGGGCAGTTCACCGGTGGTCTCGGCGTCGTCGCCGACCGCCCGGATCCACGCGCCGTCGGTGACGATCGTCGTCGACGGCCGCAGCGGTCCCCCGCTCCCGTCGAACAGCGTGGCTCCGCGGTACACCGTGACCGCACCGTCCGGCGGAGGCGCGTGTGGGTTCGGCTCGGCCGGTGCCGCGTGGATCATCTTCACCTCAAGAGGACTTGTTACGCTGTACGCAACAGCTGTATCGTCACTGGAAACAAGTGCACCGTACGCTGGCCGCTCTCGACACCACAAGGAGTGGTCGGAATTGCCCGAAGCACGCAGTTCGGCCGTGGACAAGGCGCTCGATCTGGTCGAGGCCGTGGCCCGCTCGCCCCACCCCCTTCGCCTCACCGAACTGGCCGACGCGGTGGGCCTGCATCGCGCGACCGCCTACCGCGTCCTGCTCGACCTCGTGCGCCGGGGCTGGGTGCTGCGTGCCGGTGACCGCTACCTGCCCGGCACCGCGGTGCTGGGCCTGTCGTCCTCCGCGGCGCGGAACTCGCTGACGGCTCTCGCCCGCCCCGTCCTCGCGGCCCTGTCCGACGGCACGGGGATGATGGTCAACCTGCAGGTACTGGAGGCCGACCGGGCCCGGGTGATCGACGTCGTACGCCCCGAACGGCTCGCCATGATCACGCGTCTCATGGGCGAGGCCCTGCCCGTCCACCGGTTCGCCGGCCCCCTCGCGCTGGTCGCCGCGCTCCCTCCGGGCTCCCGCGCCCCCTACCTCCGCCTCGCAGAGGCGGCGGGACATCCCCTGACCGGGCCCGACGGGCTGCTGGCCGACATCGAGCGCACCGAGCGGAGCGGGTTCGCCGTCGAGCGCGGCCGCAACGAACAGCCCGTCGCCTCCCTCAGCCGCGCCGTCGTCCCCACCCCGGGAGCACCCGCCTGCGCCCTGACCGTCGTCGGCCTGGCCACGGAGTTCGACGAGGCCCGCCTCGCCGGGCTGCGCGGACAACTCCGGTCGGCTGCCGACGACTTGCAGCGTCTCCTGGCCGGTCCCGGCGTCCCCGCGGACGGTTCGGCGTGAGCGGGGTCCTCGTCCTCGACCGCGCGCAGACACGCGCCGCCCTCGATCCCCGCCGGGTCATGGACGCCGTGGCGACGGCACTCATGGCCGTCAGTGCCGACGAGACCTCCGCACCGCCGCGGATCGCCGCCCGTGCCCCGGGCGGGCTGCTGGGCGCGATGCCAGGACACGTGCCAGGACTGGGGCTCGCGGCCAAGCTCGTCTCCGTGTTCGCCGACCCGACCCGGCCCGGACGCAGCACACACCGGGGGGTCGTCGCGCTGTTCGACGCCGAGGACGGCAGCCCGCTGGCCCTGATGGACGCCGAGTCCCTCACCGCCGTCCGGACCGCCGCGTCGGCCACCCACAGCGCCCGCGCCCTGGCGGCTCCCCGCGCCGGGACCGTCGCCGTCATCGGGACCGGCGCGCAGGCCTGCGCCCAGATCGAGCTGCTCGCCGCACTCGATCCGGCGACCCCCGTGGTGGTCGCGGGCCGTGACCCCGAGCGCGCCGGACGCGCCGCGGCACTGCACCCGGCCGCACGGACCGGGCGGAGCATCGAGGCGGCGGTCCGCGAGGCCGGCACGGTCTTCTGCTGCACCGGGGCCGTCCGGCCGGTGATCGAGCGGGCCTGGCTCGCTCCCGGCACCCACATCAGCTCGGTGGGCGGCTCGCACGGCCCGGAACTGGACGCGGCCACCGTGCACGACGCCACTCTCTTCGCGGAGTGGGCGGGTGCCGCCACGGCCGGAGTCCCGGCGGGGGCCCACGAGTTGCAGGGACTGCCTCCCGGGCGGACGGTCACCCTGCTCGGTTCCGTACTGTCCGGAGAGCACCCCGGCCGGCGCAACGGGACCGAACTGACCGTCTTCAAGTCCACCGGTCACGCCGCCCTGGACGTCGCGGCGGCACACGTCGCGCATGCCGTCGCCCGCGCGGAGGGCTGGGGCACGCCCGTCGACCTGTGATCGAACGGCCCTGCCCGAGCCGGGCGTTCAGGACCGGGTCACCTCACCACTCACGGGCCGAGATCAGTTCCTCCGCGTCCGCGTCGGGGAACCCGTACGTGTCGGCGATGAAGGCGAACTCCTCGGCTATCTCCTCACGGGCCACGGTCTCGATCTCGCTGCCGGCCGCGTCGAACTCGGCCTCCAGGGCGTTGAACTCCTCCGTGGCCGCTTCGGTCAGCGCGTACAGGGCGGCGAGGTCCGCCGGGCGTTCCTCCTCGATGCGTCCGCACAGCCTCAGCAGGATCGCCGTGCCCCGGTCCAGCACGTGGTCGGGGTAGTAGTCGTCCTCGTACAGCGCCCGGAGGAACGCGTGGTCAAGCACCTGCTGATTGCTGATGGACATCCTGTTGGCTCCCTGCCCGGCCCGACGACGTGTCACCCGGATCATGCCGGACCCCACTGACATCGCCGCGCGGCGCTCCGGGGTCAGGCCACCCCCGGCGTCCCGAACATCGAGGCCGGGTTTGAGGATGCCGCTGCGCAACGGGAAAACCCCACCCCGGTCGACCGGGGTGGGGCTGTGTGGAGCGCCGGGCAGGCCTTGCACCTGCATCTCCCCGCAGGAAGCGGGGCGTCTTTCCTTGGACCACCAACGCGAGGCGCGATGCCGGTAATTCGGCGACGCGCTCAAGATCGATGATACCTCACACCCACGTCCCCGCGCACGCGGCTGTGAACGCCGCTCCGCCGAACCGGGTTCTGCGGGACGGCCGTCCCGGGCCTGTCACACGTGGAGGACCAGCTTGCCGCGCCCGTGTCCCGTCTCGCTCAGCTCCTGCGCCTTCGCCGCGTCGGCCAGCGGGAACGTCTCCGCGACCGGGACGGTCAGCCTGCCCTCGACGGCGAGGCGGCCGTGCTCCGTCAGCCACCCTCGCACCAGCTCCGGCGGAGTGCCGCCGCCGGAGAACGGGACGCCGTAGTAGGCCGCGTCCGTCGCCGCGATCGTGACGATCCGGTCCGTCGTGCCACCCCGCAGTTCGATCGAGACGGGCAGCGTGTCGTGTCCGGCGGCGTCGAAGACCGCGTCGACACCGGACGGAGCGGCCGACCTCACCCGGTCGGCGAGGCCCTGCCCGTAGGCGACGGGGACCGCGCCCAGCGCACGCAGGAAGGCGTGGTTGGCCGGGGACGCCGTACCGATCACCGTCGCGCCGAGCGTCACCGCCAGCTGGACGGCGACCTGCCCGACCGCGCCCGCCGCCCCGTGCAGCAGCAGCGTCTCGCCCGCCTTCAGGCCGAGTTGCCCGAGGACGCGCCGCGCGGTCTCGCCGGCCACGGGCAGGGCAGCCGCCGCCTCGAAGGAGAGTCCGGCCGGCTTGTGGACGATGTCACCGGCGACTGCGTACTCCGCGTACGCGCCCGTCTTCGTCCATCCGAACACCTCGTCACCGGCCGCGAACTCGGTGACGCCTTCGCCGGGTTCCGCCACGACACCGGCGAACTCGAGGCCCGGTACGGCCGGGAAGGTCGTCGGGTAGAACTGCTCCACCCATCCGTGACGGCGCTTGTGGTCCAGTGGGTTGACGCCGACCGTCACCACACGGACCAGCACCTCACCCGGGCCCGGCACCGGCCGGTCCACCTCGCCGAACTTGAGAACGTCCGGGCCGCCGAACTCGTCATAGCTGATCGCCTTCATCTGTCACTCCCGTAGTCGCTTGGTGAGGCCGTCGTGTGCTGGGGCCGTCGTGCGCTGGGTCCGCCGTGTGCCGAGGCCGTGACACGGCGGAACCGTGGCTGGTGGCCCAGGCCTCGACGAACCGGCCGATGGCTCAAGCCTCAGCGGCGGGGCGGACGGCAGCGGCCGGTCTTCGGGACAGTTCCACCTGTCCGAAAGGACGGGGGGTACCACCGGGCGGCTCGCCTACGCTGGAGCGCATGGAACTGACCGGCTCCGTGCCCGCCCTGACCGCCGCCTACGAGGTGATCCGCCGGCCCCTCGGCGAGATCCTGCCGCGGCTGTCCTCGGTCCTCGCCGAGCCGGTCCCGCACCGCGCGGCCGCCGAGCTGTCCACCCACTGCGCGCACTCGCCGTTCAAGACCCACGGCGACGAGGCCGTCGTCGCCCGGCTCACCGCCGCAGACCTGGTGCCGCTGCTCGAGACCGGTGTCGCAGGCCGTCCCTGGCAGGGCGTGCTCGCGCTCGCAGGCGCGGAGCACCCGGTGCTCGCGGTGCGCAGCGACGCGACGCCGCGGGGCGCGGTCCTGCTGCTGGTGCGGGAGGACGACACCGTGCTCGAGGCGGACGTCCTCGCCGTCGTCCAGGCGCTGTGGGACGTGGTGACCAGCCACTTCGACCGGCTGGCGGCGGAGGCCGTGCCGGGAGCGCTGGCCCGCTCCCGTACCGCCGCCGGGACACGCGCGCAGGTGATCGCCGAACTGGGCGAGGCGCACGCCGCGGCGCTCACCGGGCTGCTGGGCGTGCTGCGCAGCCGCACCCTCGACGACGCGGCCGCCCGCGCCGCCGCCACCGAGCTGGCCGTCACGGGCATGGTCGAGCTGAGGGCGCGGGCCGAACGGGACCGGGAGATGGCCGAGGAGCCCGCCGACCAGGCGTTCGCGCGGCTCGCCGACTCCCTGCGGCCGCTCGTGCGCTACGGCCCGGTCCGCCTGGAACTGGGCGCGCCGCAGGCCACGAAGCCACTGGCGGCCGACGTGGCCCACACTGCGAGGGCGGTCGTGCGGGCGGTGCTCATGAAGGTGCTGGAGCAGGACGCGGTGCAGCGGGTCCACGTCGGCTGGCACGTCACCGAGGACGAACTGCGCGCGACCGTACGGGACGACGGGCCCGGCACCCTGTCGCACTGCGCCCTCGGACCCGGCCGGGTCGTGGACCGCCTCGACGTGCTGGACGGACGCCTGGACGTCGACGCCGTGCCGGGCTGGGGTACGACGGTCACGGCGACCATCCCGCTGCGTGCGCCGCAGGACCCGGTGGCGCACCCGCTGACCTCGCTGGGCGGGCGGGAGCTGGAGGTGCTGAGGAGGCTGGCGCTCGGGCACCGCAACCGGGTGATCGCGCAGGAGCTGCACATCAGTGAGTCGACGGTGAAGTTCCACGTCGCCAACATCCTGACGAAGCTGGGCGTCGGTTCGCGCGGTGAGGCGGCGGCGCTCTTCCACGCCGCCGCGTGACCCGACGGTCCCGTTTGAGCCGCTCGGTGATCGGGGAGTCCGACATCCTCGTCGCGCGCTGCTGCCCGACGGCGTGAAGCGGCCGCGCCCACCGCGCGGGAGCGTGGTGGGCGCGGCGGGTGTGCCGGGGCGGTCAGTGCTGGAAAGGCATCGACCAGCAGTTGGACGCGGCCGGCTTGCCGGAGAGGCGGTCGGTCAGCCACGACACCGCGTCGCCCTGGTCGGTGATGAGGGGAACCAGGTGATTGGTGATCAGCTTGTCGCCGAGGTTCGGCAGGTCGACGGCCTCGTAGGTGATGTTGCCGCCCTTGCGGCACCAGTCCACGGCCAGTTGGCGCGCCTGCGCGTGCGGGACGATGTCGTCCTGGGTGCCGGTCGCCACCCGCACCGGACCGGTGGGCCGGAGGGTGCCGATGCGCTGCTTGTCGAGGGCGGCCTGCGCCTTGGGCTCGGCCGCGATGACGTCGGCGATGGACGTGCCGCCGGTGGTCCACTTGGTGCTCTTGGCGAAGCCGTAGCCGAAGATCGCGTCGCCGACGCACATGGTCGACATGTCCTTGAGGGCGGCCCTGCCGGTGGCGTTGATGTTGGCCTCGACGACGGCCCGCAGGTCGGGGTCCGCCTGGGCGAAGCCGTTGATGGACCAGCCGAGCGCGCCGGCCAGGGCGCTGCCGTCGATGCCCTTCATGACCGCGGTCAGGTCGGCGGGCGGGGCGCCGGCGTAGGTCCCGGCGATCTTCACGTCGGGGGCGTAGACGGACTGCAGTTCGGCGGCCGCGGCACTGGCCCCGCCGCCCTGGCTGTAGCCGTACAGGCCGACGCGTGAGTCAGGCGTGATCGAGGCGCCGGGCACGGTGTGGGCCGCGCGGGCCGCGTCCAGGAGTGCGTGGCCCTGGTCGAGGCGGTTGACGTAGGTGTGGAGTCGGTCGGTCGCGCCGAGGCCGACGTAGTCGGTGACAACCACCGCCGCCCCGGTGGACAGGAGCTTGTAGATCGCCAGATCCTCGTAGGCGATCGAGACGGTCTCGCCCCGCAGGGTCAGCGGATACTGCAGTGCCATCGAGGGTGCGCACTGGTCGCCCTGCCCCATGGTGCCCGAGGCGAGCGCCACCAGCGGGCGGGGTCCGTCGCCCTTCCAGGCGGCCGACGGTTCTATGTAGGCGCCGGTCACCGCGACGGGCTGCCCGTTCGAGTCGGTGGACTTGTACATCAGCCTGGTCGCCGTGCCGGGCAGCGGGCGGCCGTCCAGGCCGGGGAGGCTCAGCCCCAGGGGAAGGGGTTCCTGGCGGATGAGGGTGCCGTTGGCGGCGGGCAGTTGGGCCGGCGGGTCGTAGAAGGCGGGGATGGTCACCCCGCGGGAGACGACGGGCTCCGTCCCGGTGGCGGCGGAGGCCGGCAGGGCGGGCACGCCCAGACAGGCCGTCGCGGCCACCATGACGGCCAACAGCCGTGTGCGGTGGGGTCTTTGCCCGCGGACGGCCGCGGCCGTCCGGTGCGGGGCCGGCTGGTCGCCGGCTTCGCTGACGATGGGACGCGACCGGGTGCTCATGCGGCTCACGGTTACTCCTCGCTCTGCTCCGATGCAGGTGAGCGGAAGCTAGCACCGACCCCTTACCGGAGGTAACTGGTCAGTAAGTTACGGCACGGTAACTATTCCTTGGGTCAACCACGTACAGGTGGCCGGAACCCGCGCGACCCATGACACCGCCCCTACCGGCGAGTAGGTTGAGCGGCGAGGAAAGGACTCCCGCATGCCCCGCACACTCACCGTGACGCGCAGCATCCTCGTGAAGGCGTCGCCGTCGTCGGTGTACGAGGAAGTCGCCCGCCCGGCCCGGATGGGGCGGTGGAGCCCCGAGAACCTAGGCGCGACCGTGCCGCAGCCGGACGAACCGGCACAGGTCGGCCTGGTCTTCGACGGGCACAACAAGCGCGGCCCGTTCCGGTGGACGACCCGCTGCACCGTGATCGCGGCCGACTCCGGCCGCCGCTTCGCCTTCCGTGTCCACGCGATCGGACTCAAGCGCCCGCGACTGCGCGCACCGATCGCCACCTGGGAGTACCGGTTCGCCGAGCAGGGGGACGCGACGCGGGTGACCGAGTCCTGGACCGACGACCGGCGCTGGCCGACCTTCCTGGCCAACGCCTTCGACTTCGCCGCGACCGGCGGAAAGACCTTCGCCGCCTTCCAGGTCGGCAACATCGACCGGACACTGCGCAATCTGAAGCGGGAACTGGAGGCCGACCGGACCCCGGGACCGCACTCATAAGGCGGCCTTATGACGTCATCAACCGGACCCGCGTACCAAGTTAGGATTGCCTTAGTTTAGGCTTCCCGACGAGCCAGCCTGTCGTCGCTCGAAGGGAACCTGATCATGCCGCGCCCCCTGCGGGTAGCCATCGTCGGAGCCGGTCCCGCCGGTATCTACGCCGCCGATGCGTTGCTGAAATCGGAAGCGGCCGGCGACCCCGGGGTTTCCATCGACCTCTTCGAGCGGATGCCGGCCCCCTTCGGCCTGATCCGCTACGGCGTGGCGCCCGACCACCCGCGGATCAAGGGCATCATCACCGCCCTGCACCAGGTGCTCGACAAGCCGCAGATACGTCTCTTCGGCAATGTCGACTATCCGCGGGACATCGACCTCGACGACCTGCGCGCCTTCTACGACGCCGTCGTCTTCTCCACGGGCGCGACGGCTGACCGGGCGCTCGACATCCCGGGAATCGACCTCGACGGCTCGTACGGCGCGGCGGACTTCGTCTCCTGGTACGACGGGCACCCGGACGTCCCCCGCAGCTGGCCCCTGAACGCGGAGAAGGTCGCCGTCCTCGGCGTCGGGAACGTCGCACTCGACGTCGCCCGCATCCTGGCCAAGACGGCGGACGAACTCCTCCCGACCGAGATCCCGCCGAACGTCCACGGCGGCCTGAAGGCCAACCCGGCCCGCGAGATCCACGTCTTCGGGCGCCGCGGCCCGGCACAGGCCAAATTCAGCCCCATGGAGCTGCGGGAACTGGACCACTCCCCCACCATCGAGGTCATCGTCGACCCCGAGGACATCGACTACGACGACGGCTCGATCGCCACCCGGCGCGGCAACAAGCAGGCCGACATGGTCGCCAAGACCCTGGAGAACTGGGCGATCCGTGACGTCGGCGACCGGCCGCACAAGCTGTTCCTGCACTTCTTCGAGTCGCCCACCGAGATCCTCGGCGAGGACGGCCGCGTCACCGGGCTGCGCACCGAGCGCACCGCGCTCGACGGCACCGGCAACGTCAAGGGCACCGGAATCCACAAGGACTGGGACGTCACCGCCGTCTACCGCGCCGTCGGCTACCTCTCCGACCAGTTGCCCAAGCTCCCCTGGGACCTCGCGTCCGGCACCGTCCCCGACCGGGGCGGCCGGGTCATCGAGGCCACCGGCGAGCACCTCCGGTCCACCTACGTCACCGGATGGATCCGCCGGGGGCCCATCGGACTCATCGGGCACACCAAGGGCGACGCCAACGAGACCGTCGCCAGCCTGCTCGACGACCACGCGAACGACCGCCTGCTCACCCCCGTCTCCCCGGCACCGGAAGCGGTCGAGGCGTTCCTCGCCGAGCGCAACGTCCGCTACACCACCTGGGACGGCTGGTACCGGCTGGACGCCGCGGAGAAGGCGCTCGGCGAACCCCAGGGCCGCGAGCGCGTGAAGATCGTCGAGCGGGACGGGATGCTCGACGCCAGCGGCGCGTAGGAACCGCACCGCGCGGTACGGCGGCAGCCCCGTGATCCCCGCCGGGATCACGGGGGCCGGCTCGCCGGGGCCGCGTCAGGGCGATTCCGTGCCCGTACGCCGCCGAGGCACCGCCCCTGCCCGGCGGGCGCCCACCGGCCGGCGGACGAATCCGCTCACGACGCGAAGCGAAGAACCACGCCCCCCTCCCCCGGCTTCGTGGTCGGCACGGCCCATACTGGGAGACGCCCGCCGTCCCCCACCTGCAGAGTGATTCATGGCTAAGTCCCCCACCGTCCGCGCCTCGGTCCCCGACACCGTGTGGCTGGCACGCGGGCGCTACGCAGGCCCCGGCGCGGACGAGGTCGTCCGACGGCGTCTGCGCGAGCAGAAGAGCAACCAGGTGATCCAGGACCACCTGGAACTCGACGCCACCGGTGACGGCGCGGACCGCCGCGTCTTCGAGGCGCGCTGGCAGGTCCTCGACGCCGTCACCGTGCGCGCCCGGCTGACGGTCGACGCCGTCGACGGCAGCGACGACGAGTACACCTGGTCCCTCGTGGCCGAGGCGGAGCAGCCCTGGGACCTGCACATGCCGTCACCCGCCACCATGTTCTGGCCCGAGGACGCCGATGTGCCCTGGGACCACGACGTCGTCCCCGGACCGCGGTTCCGGGACATCAATCCGCTGCCGGCCGAGGACAAGGCGCTGCGGCGCCTGCTCACCACCGCCGCGCGCCACACCTGGAGCATCCACGTCGTCGTCCACGAGGCGATGACCACCGACGAGCGCGGTCACCGGCCGCTGGCACGGCTGCTGCCGCCGAGCCTGCGGCACCGCGTCGTGGAGCACCGCGCGGCGCCCGACCAGTACCAGATCGTCAACTGGGCGCTCTACGACCTGGGCGTACGGGTGCCGCGCGGCGGCGCCGTCGTCCTGCCCGGGACGCCGCCGAGGCCCGGCTACGAGGACGACGACTTCACCGTGCGGAGCGTCTTCCTGGACGGGTCGCGGCCCACCGAGCTCATCGACAAGGTGACACGCTTCGCCGCGCTGCCCAGACCCCTGCCGGCCGACGCCTCGGCTGCGGTGTCCGAGCTGCGCGAACAGTGGCATCTGATGACCGTCGAGGAGGAGCTGGCCCACGCCCGCGCCCTCGTGGCCACGTACGCCGAAGCGCTGGACGCCATGACCAAGTCCCGTGACCTGTACCGGGAAGCCGCGGAACTCGCCCATGAGGCACTGGCCGCCGTCCAGGACGCGCCCGGGGGCGCGCCCGCCGTCGGCAGGCCCCGCAGGCCCGAGGGTTCCCCGCTCCGCGGACTGACGAAGACCTTCGAACGGCTCAGGGACACCGCCGCGTCGCTCCGCCTGCCGGCCGCGTCCGCACAAACGCCCGGCACGCCGCCCGAGGAGACCGGCGTGCCCGGCGCCGATCCCGCCACCGAGGTGCCTCCCGCCCGCGACGTGCGCGGGTAGAGCGGCCCCGCGCCGGCTCTCAGGTGCCCAGACCGAAGCCCTTCGTCGTGTAGGCGCACTCGGTGTAGACGTAGCCGGACGACAGCTTGGCCGTGTCCGAGGCGGGTGTCGTACCTGAGGTGCCGGACTTCGGCTTGTGCAGGAAGTACGTCGTGCCGACGGGCAGGCTGATCGTGCGCTGCGGGTACTTCTTGCCGCTGTCGCTGCAGGGCTTGAATCCCGGTCCGAGCGTGCTCGACGTGGAGTAGGCGGTGCAGCTGCCGCAGCCCTTGAGCGTGACGCTGCCCGTCACCGGTCCGGTGAACAGGACGGTGATCTCGTCGGGGCTGTCGTTCTTGAGCGTGACGGAGATGCTGCCGCCGGAAGCCGTCGTCGGCAGGCGCTTGCCCGCCGCGGGAATCGTCTGGGCGATCTCCGCCGCTATGGCGATCTTCCGGGCGCGCGCCCCGTTCTTGTGCCCCTTGTTGTCGTCGGCGAAGTCGTTCATGGTGGTGACCGCTTCCGCGAAGTCACCGTCCTTGTACTGGTCCACTCCGCAGTCGTACGCACCCGAGTCGGCGCTTCTGTCGGCCCGGCCGACATCCTTGGCGAGTGCCTGGCCGGCGCCGGCCTCCTCCCCCTTCAGACCCGCGACTTGGGCACTGAGCGCCTTCAACCGCTCGACGGCCGCGCAGGGTTCGTCGCCGCGCACGTCCTTGACCGCCCTGTCGACCGCGGAGCCGACGGCCGGTTCGACCTTCGCCGCCTGCTCCGACTCCGGGAAGGCGGTGAGGAGTTCACCGAAGCGGGTCGGCCAGACGGCGTCGCCCTCGGTCAGGCCGTCCGATCCGCACTCGTACAGGGAGGTGGCCAGGCGGTCGTCGGGCCAGGTCGCCAGCGACCCGAGAACCTCCTTGTCCGTGGACCGGGACACCGTGCGCAGGTAGGTGAGGGACGGGATCGCGTCGCAGTACTTCTTGTCCTCGTAGGCGGCGCCGACCGTCGTGTAGTAGGTCCTCATGCTGTCCGGCACGCGATCGGCCGCCCGGGAGCCGGGGTGGTCGTCCCGCAGGTCGCTGTAGACGCGCCACGCGTCGCGGAAGTCGGACTCGGCCCCGCTGAACGATTTGCCCTCGGCGGCCCGGACGAGGCGGTCGGCCCGCTCCAGCCGGTCGAGGAGCATCTGCTCGGTGGCCTCGTCACGCGCACCGTCGTACAGCACGACACCGCCGGCCGGGACGGCCAGAAGCAGCAGGCCGAGCCCGATCGCGAGGGGAGCCCGGGGCGGCCACGCCAGCCGGGTGCGCAAGCCCACGACCCCGCCGTGGACGGCCGCGAGCACGAGGAACACCACGTAGGCGGTCAGAGCGGTGCCGGAGACGCCGTCCGGGTCGGCCGGCAGCGCGACGAACAGCAGGATGCCGGTCGCGGCCCAGCACACCGCCGCGAGGAGCCTGCGGCGCACGAGCACGTAACCGAGCCCCAGGCCGCTGCAGTTGAGCAGCGCCACCGCCACGGCCCGCAGGGGATCCGCGGGAGCGGGCGGCGGGGCGGACGGCATCGGGGGGACCACGAATCCGTGCGTCGCCCCGTACTGATCACCTGACATGTCGGCTCCCCCCGGTCAACTACGCCCGCATGTCTGCGATCTGGCAGTGTACGTTCGGCGGCCCGGTCGCGACAGTAGGTGCACGGGGTGATCTCACGGAACGACAGGGCGAATCTCCGGAAACTGCATTGTCATGCACCTGTACAGCCGGTCGAGGCCGTGCTGTCATGCCAACTGCCGCCCTTTCCAACGTTGTACAGGCCGGAGCGGCGAGCCGCCACCCCGGCCGCTCGACGTACGTGCACGTCCTTGCGCCCCCTTCCGACCCCAAGGAGTCACGATGCGCAGCACCGCCCCTCCACGCCCCCCGACCGTGTGGCTCAGACGGCGAGCGAGGCGGATCACCTCCGTGCTCGCCACCCTCACGCTGGTGTGCGCGGCCGCCCTGACGGCCACGGGCGCCGCCCAGGCCGCTCCCGCCGCGTGGACCCCCAAACCGTCCCCGATGACCACCCCGTGGACGAACCAGGTCCCCGTCGACAAGCCGCTGCCGGAGTACCCTCGCCCCCAGCTCACCCGCCCCGACTGGGCCAACCTGAACGGCGTCTGGGACTTCGCCGTCACCCCTGCGGACGCGGGCCGGCCCGCGTCGTTCCCCGACCGGATCCGGGTGCCGTTCGTCGCCGAGTCCGCGCTCTCCGGCATCCAGCGCAAGATCACCCAGAACGACAAGCTCTGGTACAAGCGCAGCTTCTCGGTCCCCGCGGGCTGGAACGGCCGCCGCGTCCAGCTCAACTTCGGTGCCAGCGACTGGCGTACGACGGTCTGGGTCAACGACAGGCAGGCCGGGGGCACCCACAGCGGGGGGTACGACTCCTTCTCGTACGACATCACCGACCTGCTCAACGGCGGCACCAACACCGTCGTCGTCTCGGTCTGGGACCCCACCCAGACGGGCGGCCAGGCGATCGGCAAGCAACGCATCAACGACGTGGCCCCGCACCCCGGCGGCGGGATCTTCTACACCGCCGCCTCCGGCATCTGGCAGACGGTGTGGCTGGAGCCCACGGCCGCGGCCCACATCACGCGGCTCGACCTGGTGCCCGACCTCACGAACAACACGCTCCGGGTCACCGTCAGAGGTGACGGCGTCCTGGGCCAGAACGCGCGGGTGAGCGTCTCCTCGGGCTCGACCACGGTGGGCAGCGCGACCGGCTCGGTCGGCAGCACGTTCTCGGTGCCGGTACCCGGCCCGCACCTGTGGACGCCCGATGACCCGTTCCTCTACGACGTGAAGGCGGACCTGGTCGCCGGTACGACGACGGTCGACTCCGTGGGCAGCTACACCGGCATGCGCTCGATCGGCATCGCGAAGGCCGGCGGCGTCCCGCGCCCCGTCCTCAACGGCACGTTCGTGTTCCAGACCGGCACCCTCGACCAGGGGTACTGGCCGGACGGCATCTACACCGCGCCCACCGACGACGCCCTCCGGTACGACCTGCAGAAGCACAAGGACCTCGGCTTCAACATGGTGCGCAAGCACATCAAGGTCGAACCCCAGCGCTGGTTCTACTGGGCGGACAAGCTCGGGCTGCTGGTGTGGCAGGACATGCCCTCGATGGACACCCGCACCCCGGACGGCGCCGCCCGGACGCAGTGGGAGACCGAGTACGACCGCATCATCGACCAGCACCGCAGCTCACCCTCCGTGGTGATGTGGGTCGACCAGAACGAGGGCTGGGGGCAGTACGACCAGGCTCGCATCGCCGACCACGTCAAGGCGTACGACCCCTCGCGGCTGGTGGACAACATGAGCGGCGTCAACTGCTGCGGCGCGGTCGACGGCGGCAACGGCGACGTCCTCGACCAGCATGTCTACGTCGGCCCCGGCACCACCGTGCCCGGCGCCACCCGCGCCGCCGTCCTCGGCGAGTACGGAGGCCTCGGCTACAGGGTGCCGGGTCACGAGTGGTATCCGGGCGGCGGCTTCAGCTACGAGGACCAGCCGGACCCCGCCCACCTCGACAACCGCCTGGTCGGGCTCCTCGACGCCCTGCGCGAGGTGCGGATGCCGGCCGGGCTCTCCGCCTCCGTCTACACGGAGATCACCGACGTGGAGAACGAGGCGAACGGCCTGCTCACCTATGACCGGCAGGTCGTCAAGGTGGACACGGCCCGCGTCCGGGCCGCCAACCGCGCGCTCATCGACACCTCCCGCACACCGGTGACCCCCGTCGCCCTGCCCGCGAACCAGTACAAGTCCCTGCGGGTCACCACACCCGGCCATACGAACCGCTATCTGCGGCACCGGGACGGCGCCGCGTACACCGACGTGGTCGACGCCACCGGCAGCGCTCTGCTCAAGAGCGACGCCACCTGGAAGATCGTGCCGGGCCTCGCCGACAGTGCGTGCTACTCCTTCGAGTCACGCAACTATCCCGGCCAGTACCTGCGCCACCGCGACTTCCGCGTCTACAAGGAGGCGGGCAGCGGGGACGTGTTCAGGGCGGACGCGACCTTCTGCGCCGTACGGGGCGCGGGCGGCGCCGTACGGCTGTCCGCGTCGAACTTCCCCGAGCAGTATCTGCGGCACTACAACGCCGAGTTGTGGCTCGCCACGCCGGGCGGCACCCATGCCTGGGACAACCCCACCTCGTTCGCCGAGGACACCACCTGGGCCGTCGAGGCGCCCTGGGCGCCCTGAGCAGAGGGGAGGGGCGCACCGTCCACGGCGCCGAGCCCGGCGGCGTCACCGGGCGGTGCGCCCCCGCCCGTTCAGTCCTCCGCCGCTCAGGCGAGCGGCGGACGGCGCACGGTCAAGGGCAGTCCTCCGCCGCGTCGGCGAGCGGCGGACGGCGCACGGTCAGGTGCTCCACGGCGTACGACATCTCCTTGACGCCCGGGTCCGGGGGCGGGTGGTAACGCCCGCCGCACACGGACAGGTTGACGATCAGGTGGGCGAACCAGTCCTCCCCCACGCCGCGTTCGTCGGCGAAGGTGCGTACGCCGTTCACCCACCAGACCACGGAGCGGGCACCGAACTCGACGCGCAGTTCGAGGAGCCCGCCGGGGCGGACGGCTTCGTTCTGGTGGTAGAGATGGCCACCGCGGACGTGGTTGGACAGTTCCAGCAGGTCCGGGTGGTCGGGGTGGTACTCGAAGACGTCGATCTCCTGGTCTCCGTCCCGCCAGGTCCAGACGGCGGGCCAGGCACCCATCTCCCTCGGCAGGCGCACCCGCGTCTCCAGGACGTCCCCCGCGCGGACGACGAAACCGTCCTCGCTCCCCTCGGTGGTCAGCAGACCCGTGCTCCACAGGCCGTCCCGCCGCCGGGTGGCACGGAAGATCCCGCCGCGGGAGTAGGCGGGGTCGGACACCAGGTAGTCGAGTTTGTCGTCCGACCGGTTGACCGGGCCTCCCCCCGGATAGGCCCATGAACGCCCGGCGACCCACTGACGGCGCGAACTGAAGTCGGCCGTGAAGACGACATCGGACATGGGCCGACTCCTTGTCGTGAGGGAGGAACGTGGCCTTGCGGCGGTCGATTTCTCCCCAGCGTGCAGCCGCCCATGCTCCGATCGGCCCCGTGGCCGCCCTAACAACCCGATGGGATGAATCCACCTGGGACGGCACAACGCGGGTGGGGCGGCGGGGGCCGGTGAGGAAACAGGCCATCGGATCCGAGCGGGTGTCCGTAAGTGCCGCGTCCGGCCGAGTGACACCGATTCGCACCGGTATGCGCGGCACTGTGAGAATCACCGCGTACTTCACCACCGCGGCGGTGCGCCGCCGCCTGCCCCCGGAGGGTCAATGAGCTACGGGCTCGGACTGCGTGAGGCCATCGCCGGCGCGGAGACGACACCGCTGATCGGGATCTACGACATGTACTCGGCTTCCCTCGCGGCGCGTCACTACGACGGTCTGTTCGTCTCGGGCTTCGGCTTCGCGGCCTCCCACTACGGGCTGCCCGACATCGGGTTCATCGCCTGGCCCGACATCGTGGCGTTCACGGAACGGCTGCGCCTCGCGTTCCCCCGGCACCATCTGCTGGTGGACATCGACGACGGCTACGCCGACCCTGAGGTGGCCTGCCACGTCGTCCAGCGTCTCGAACGTGCCGGGGCGTCGGGGGTGATCCTCGAGGATCAGAAGCGGCCCCGCCGCTGCGGCCACGCCGACGGCAAACAGATCCTGCCGCTGGAGGAATACCTGGACAAGCTCCGCATGGTGCTCGACAGCCGTACCGAGATGGTGGTGGTGGCGCGCACCGACGCCACGGAGGACGCGGAGATCGAGCGCCGCGCGGTGGCTCTGGCGAAGAGCGGGGCGGACGTCGTGCTCGTCGACGGCGTGCGTACCGTCGAGTCCGTCCGCCGGATCCGCGAGGTGACCGGCGGGGTGCCGCTGCTGTTCAACCAGAGGGGCGGCGGCAGGTCGCCCCGGCTGTCCCTGTCCGAGCTGACGGAGCTGGGAGTCGACGTGGCGATCTACAGCACGCCCTGCCTGTTCGCCGCGCACGACGCCATCGACACCGCCCTCACGCGTCTCAGGGACGCGGACGGACGGCTCCCGGAGCCCCCGCCCGGCGGTGCGAGCGTCAAGGCGTCCACGGAGCTTCTCGAACGGAACATCAGCAGGCGTCACGGGAGTTGGCGCATCCCGGCCTGACATCCGCGACTCCGGTTCGAGCGCGCGACGGGCGGCGGCCCGGTAGGCCGCCTGCCCTCAGGTCACGCTCCACAACCTTCGGTAGAAGGCGGTGCGCTGCGGGTCCGGAGCGATGCCGTAGGCGTCGAGGAGGTCGTCCTCCCAGCCAGGGCCGTAGTTGTGCAGAGTGTTCCAGGTCGCCACAGCCAGGTCGGCCCACCGGTCCGCGACGCCGAGCGCGCCCATGTCGACGTGCGCGGCCCAGGAGCCGTCGTCGTGCAGCAGCGTGTTCGGTGCGCAGGGGTCGCCGTGGCAGACCACGAGGCGGTCGACCGGCGGAGGTTCGGGCAGGTCCGCGGGCACCCGGACGCCTGCCGCGCGGGCACGTGCCAGACGCCGGCCGACCGACCAGCTGAAGGGGCACTCGGCGACCGGCAGCCGCTCGTGCAGGGCCCGCAGGCCCGCGCCCATGGCACGGACCGCGCTGCCGGGGTCCGCCCTCCACCGTTCGCTCACGGCACTGTCACCGGGCAGCCCGTGGGTGACGAGCCAGGACCCTTCGGCGTCGGACCCCTGCTCCCGCACCCGCGGCACCGGCGTGAAGTCACCGGCCCAGCGCAGCCGTACGGCCTCCGCCGCCAGGTCGAGCCGGGAGTGCGCCGCAGCCCATTTGGCGAACAGGCCGTCCGGCCCGTCGCCGATCCGGAAGGTCAGGCCGCCCAGCTCGTTCTGCCACACCGGCAGGATCGGGCGCCCCTGGGACAAAGCGGTGACCGGCGCGGGCACCCGCACGCTCGACGAGGGAGGTCCGGAGTAGGGCATGGACACATGTTCCTCCTCCCGTCGCGTGCCGCGCCCGCTATTTCCGGGGCGGCGCCACCGAACGTCACCACCACGTGGCCGGCTGCCGGAGCGGCAGCCTTTCGTCCGCTCAGCGGCGGTCCGGTGACCCGGCTCCCGCGTTCGCCGCGGCGGGCGAGACGCCCAGGACGTCACGCATGTGCCGCAGCCGTCGGTTCTGCCGGTTCCCCGCGTAGATCATCCAGCCCAGGCCGACCACGGCGAGCAGGGAGAAGCCCATCGTCTGTCGCGGACCCGCCGTCATGGCCGTCGCGACCAGGAGGGAGGCGGACATCAGAACCAGGAAGACGGTGGCGGCGACCCGGTGACGGGTGCGGTGCAGTCGCTGCGCGACGAGCTCCCGCATGGCCTGTCGCTCCGCCGGGTCCGCCGGTACCTCGCCGCGGCGCAGCTTCTGGTCCAGGGACACGAGACCGGTCGCCGAACCGCCGGCGGCACGCTTCTCCTTGCGCCGTACGACGCTCAGCACGATCACCGCGCCGACCGAGGTGACGGCGAGGCGCCCCAGTAGCGCGACCGGTGACTCGCCGGGACTGATCAGCATGATCAGGCCGCCGGCGGCGAGGATCGACAGGACGACCTGCAGCCAGAGGTGCTCGGCCAGAAAGGTGTTGAGCTTCTCCACGATGCGTCCCCTCCTAGAGCCGCGTCCTGCGGTGAACCGCGGCGAGGCGCAGCCCCAGAGCCACGGCCAGCAGGACCCATGCCACCGCGCAGTACACCCAGGCGGTCACGCCCCGTGCTGCGCCGACGGCGCTCCAGAGCGCCCAGAGCAGCAGGACGACGCACAGGGCCGTCCAGGCGATGTCGGTGATACGCGTGCGGAGTTGCGCCCTCTGCCGGGTACCGGGTTCGAGGTCGCCGAGCCCGGACGTCTGGTCCGTCCCCCGTGACGTCATGTTCCTGCTCCCCTCCATTGCCTCGAGGCTTCCCGTCTACCCCGCACCTGGTGCCGCAAGCCGGGCAAGTGGCTTACGTGGCAAGGGTGTTGGGTGATGGGGCGGCCTTGGGGGGACAGTGCCTCGGTCGCGGGTCGCGTCCGTCAGGGGATGCGTGCCATTCCCGCGTAGACGCCGCTGCCCTCGGGCTCGGGCGCCGGAGTCGTGCGGAACCATTCCGGGGCCGTGACCAGGCCCGGTTCGACGAGCTCGAGGCCGTCGAAGAAGCGGGCCACCTCCGGGCGGGTACGGAAGCCGAGCTGGATGCCGGCCCTCGCGTACTCGGCGGTGACCTGTGCCGCCAGCTCGGGATGGAGATCCGAGGCGGCGTGCGACAGAACGAGGTAGCTGCCTGAGGGCAGAGTGGTGACCAGGTTGCGGACGATGCCGTGGGCGTCCTGTGCGTCGGGGACGAAGTGCATCAGGGCGATGAGGGACAGGGCGACGGGACGGTCGAAGTCCAGTACGGCGCGCGCCCGTTGGAGGATCGCCGCGGGTTCCCGCACGTCCGCCTGGATGTAGTCCGTGGCGCCCTCGCGGTGGCTGATCAGCAGCGCCTCCGCGTGCCGCAGCACGATCGGGTCGTTGTCGGTGTAGACGACCTTCGCGGACGGCACCATGCGCTGGACGATCTGGTGCAGATTGGGCTCGGTGGGGATGCCCGTGCCGATGTCGAGGAACTGGTCGATGCCCTCCGCGGCGAGCCAGGCCGCGGCCCGGTGCATGAACTGACGGTTCTGCCGCGCCGCGTCCCGTGCCTGGGGCGGCAGTTTCTCACCGACGGCCTCGTCGACGGGGTAGTTGTCCTTGCCGCCGAGGAGCCAGTCGTAGACCCGCGCGGGATGAGCCCTGCTGGTGTCGATCCGCGGGGGGTGAGGTGTGTCGGTCGTCATGGCGGGCTCCGGCGCGCAAGGGGGTCCAGTGTTTTCGATCATCGTAGTCCGGCACAGCATCTCAACGCGCTCACAAGGCAGTTGGGAGGATCTTCGTCTCCGCGGCGGGCAGCCCCTTGACCCACCAGTGGTCGTAGCGTCTGTAGACCGCGGGCTCCCGGGTGGCGAGGAAGGCGGTGAGCGACGCGGCCTCCTCGGCCAGCGCTTCCCAGACGTCGTCCGGGAGGCGGTGGAAGGCGGTGGCCTCGATACCGCCGTCGACGGTGCGCCAGACACCGGCGACGTGACCGTCGACCAGCAGGGTGGGCAGCACGTCGCCGTTCACACGCGTCACGTGCTTGCGGTAGGCGGGCGGGACCACGCGGCTGCGGTCGGCGTAGGCCAGCAGAACGCTGTCCCACATCGCCATCAGCCGGGGCGGGGCGGCGGTGTCCTCGGCGGGCCGTGGCGCGCCGGGGAGGTCGTACACGGTCGTGCCGTCGGGGCCCTGCAGCACCTCGAGTTCGTCGGCGAGGGACTGCACCGCCGCCCTGACCCGGGAGCGCTGGACCAGCGCGAACTGCGCCATGTCGGCCACGGACGCCGGTCCGAAGCCCTCCAGGTAGCGACGGATCAGGACGCACAGGCCCTCGGCCGCCGCGTCGGGGTCCGCCGGCACCGGGCGGCTGTCCGCCGCGACGTACGACGGTCTGGTGCCGAACGACCAGGGCCCGCCGGTGGGCGCGTGCCACAGCGGCGCGTACTGCCGCAGCATCCGCTGGGCCCCCGACTCCACCGGCGCCCCCCGTCGCTCCGCGAGCCGGCTCCCCAACTCGGCTGCCGTACGCGGCCGGTCGGCGTACTCCAGCAGGTCCTCGACGAGTGGGCCGGCGTCGTCGGCGGTGAGCCCGGACGCGGTGAAGCGGGCGTCCCCGAGTCTGGATCCGCGCAGCGTCGGCTCCATGGCTTCACGGAAGGCCGCGTAGTCCTCGACGTGAACCACGTGCAGGGTGAGCCGCATCAGCGTCGACTTGACCGTACGCAGACCGGCCAGGGCCGTGTCGAGGGCGGCCGGGTCGAAGTCGCTCAGCCGGTTCCAGAGCGCCAGGTACGGCGAGGCGGGCTGCTGGGCCTGCAGGGCGACCACACGTCGCACCGCGTCCAGGACGTCCAACGGTTCGCGCCGCAGCAGGAGTTGGCGGGCGAGCGTGGCACGGTTGAGCGCCCGTGCGGTCGTCTTCATGCCGTGATTCTCTCCCGCCACGGTGCGGTGCGGCATGCGGTTCCGATTGTCTCCCGCCACGGTGCGGTGCGGCATGCGGTTCCGATTGTCTCCCGCCACGGTGCGGTGCGGCATCCGGCTCCGTCAGGTCGGCCCGCTCCGACACCACGAAGTCGCCCGCCCGGGGTGCGAGCGGGCGGCTCGCGTCCGCCGGTACGAGGGGACGCCGCTACTGCGCGGAGACCTTCACGTCGTCCGACACCACGTCGGTCGCGTACGCGATGGACAGTCCCGGGACCTCCTGGGCGACCCGCGCGACGACCGCCCGGTGCCAGGCGGCCGGATACTCGGACTCCGGGTGCGCGGCCCGGTATTCGAGATCGTTCCGGTAGGTGACGATGCCGGGTTCGGGGAGGTCGGCGAGGCCCGCCACCGCCTTGCCGACGAACTCCCCGGTCAGGCGCTCCAGGTCCCCGAGAGCCGCCCGGACGGCACCGGGCACGTGCTCCATGCCCTGCTCCCACTCCTCGACCGTGGCGGGCGAGACCCCCACGTGCTCGGCCAGCCATTCCTCGGTCAGGCCGAGGAACTCGCGCACGACCTTGAACTCCGCCGGCGTCATCGCCCTGCCCTCCGGCACGCCGTCGAGGTTGCGGTTCTGGCTCATCATGTCCCTTCGGCTGGTGAAAGGGGTCCGGCAGGCGGCCGGGTACCCGCGCACGCGGGCACCATCCCGGGAGTCGCCGGATCATCACGTCGCGTCCGCCTGTCTCCCCGGCGGCTGCCCGACGGGCCCACGGGTCAGCTTAGGCCAGGGCATCCGCGGGTCCCGGCCGGGCGGCGCCCGGCCCACCCCGGCACCACGTGGACCACCGAGCCACCGGGCCACTAGCCGGACGCCGACTCGGCCGGACCACGCATGAGGGGCCTGGCAGCGGGCACGCGGAAGACCCCAGAGGGGCAGCCGTCGTGCGCTCGCTCCGCCGTCCCCAGTGACGCGCCGGAGGAGTGCGGGGCAGGCGGTCACCCCGTCCGATTCAAGACCCGAGGTGTGTCATGGTCGTCCTCGCCGTCGTCGCCGTGTGCGTCGTTCTGCTCGTTCTCGCTTTTCTGGTGCCTCGGCTCTCGCGGCACCCCGAGCGTGGCACGCAGCGCACGCTCGGAGCCGGTTCGCAGGCCGCGGGCAAGGCTCCGGGCCGACTCGGCCGCTGGCTGAGCAAGCCGTTCCGGAGCAGCTCCAAGGCGGTCGGCCACAGCGGGTCCACGGGACGCCGGGCGCGTAGCCGCATGCCATTCTGAATTGGTAGAGGTCCTTTTTCCGCCGCGGTCCGGTCCTCGCACCGGGCTTCGGCGCGTGCAGCCACCGATGTCGCGAGCAGGAGGGAACCCAGTCCGTGGTTGATCCGGTGAGGCCGCACCCGGAAGCCGCGAAGCGGGCGGACACGCCCGCCGGAGCGGAACTTCTCGCCGGCCTCCGTGTGGACGAGGAGCGCCCCGAGCAGCCCGTACTGCTCGACGGTGACGGCAAGCCCCTCGACACCTGGCGTGAGAACTACCCGTACGACGCGAAGCTGGGACGCAGGTCCTACGAGCGGCAGAAGCGCATTCTGCAGATCGAGCTGCTCAAGCTCCAGAAGTGGGTCCGGGAGACCGGACAGCGCGTGGTGGTGGTGTGCGAGGGGCGGGACGCGGCGGGCAAGGGCGGCACCATCAAGCGGTTCACCGAGCGGCTCAACCCGCGCGGGGCCCGTGTGGTGGCGCTGGACAAGCCCACCGAGAGGGAAGCCGGGCAGTGGTACTTCCAGCGGTACGTCCCACACCTGCCGGCCCCCGGGGAGATCGTCTTCTTCGACCGGTCCTGGTACAACCGGGCGGGCGTCGAGCGAGTCATGGGCTTCTGCACCCCTGCCGAGTACCGGCACTTCTACGCCCAGGCCCCGGTCTTCGAGAAGCTGCTCACCGACGACGGAATCGTGCTGATCAAGTTCTGGTTCTCGGTCTCCCGCGGCGAGCAGCGCACGCGTTTCGCGATCCGGCAGGTCGATCCCGTACGGCAGTGGAAGCTGTCCCCCACCGATCTGGCTTCGCTGGACCTGTGGGACGCGTACACCGAGGCGAAGGTCGCCATGTTCCGGGCGACGGACACGCCGTATGCGCCGTGGACGGTGGTGAAGACCAACGACAAGCGCCGGGGCAGGCTGGAGGCGATCCGCCATCTCCTGCTGCGCTGCGATTACGCGGCGAAGGATGCGGAGGCGATAGGGACGGCCGACCCTCTGATCATCGGCGCCGCCGACACGCTTCTGGAGCGCGGCGAGGAACCCACCGATCTGTCCCCCACTCCGCTGTCCCCGCACAGCGACGGCCCCGGTCAGCACCCCGAGACGGCGAGCTGAGCGGGGGGGGGGGCCGGGGGGGGGGGGGGGGGGGGGGGGGGGGGGGGGGGGGGGGGGGGGGGGGGGGGGGGGGGGGGGGGGGGGGGGGGGGGGGGAGAG